>MWBF01000212.1 GCA_002068935.1 Chloroflexi bacterium ADurb.Bin325 | reverse complement strand
CTACAACATATTGTAGCTATTTCACAAAAAAACGCGAGTTTGGCCCCCCTTTTTTCAGGGGACTCAGGATTTACAGGCTGGGCCGGGCGGGCGGAGACCATTATGCGCGGCAACTCTCAAACGGATCGGAGCACCCTGAGCAGAGGCCGCGCTTTGGACAGGATTCACAGGATTTACAGGCTGGGCAGGGCGGACGGACACCATGATGTGCGGCAACTCCCAAGCGGATCGGAGCACCGTGAGCGGAGGACGCAGTGCGGACGTAGTCGAAGGGGCAACCCTCACGTCCGCTCCTTCGACTGGCCTTTCGTCGTCAGCCACGTCGAGCCGGACAACCCGCTCAGGATGCTCCGTCTCACTCATGAGAAGCTTATGGAAGTACCCTGAGCGGAGGACGCAGTGCGGACGCAGTCGAAGGGGCGGCGACCTTTGGCCGGATCCGGCGTTGCTCCCGCGGCGCGATGTTTCCGCTTTTCCAGGTTCGCGTGCTATCATCCCGCCTATGTGCGATCTTCTGCCGCGGGTCGATTCGTATGTGCGACAGCGCGGCCTGTTCACGGCGGGCGAGACGGTCGTCGTGGGCGTTTCGGGCGGGCCGGATTCGATCTGTCTGCTCCACCTGCTCGCGCGGCTGGCCGATGGCCTGGGGCTGCGCCTGCACGCGGCCCATCTCAACCACCGGCTGCGCGGCGCGGAGGCCGACGCCGACGCCGCGTTCGTCGCGGAGCTGGCCGAGGCCTGGGGCGTCCCGTGCACCGTGGGCCGCGCCGAGGTGGCCGCGCTGGCCGAGCGGGCCGGCCTCTCGCTGGAGGAGGCCGCGCGGCAGGCGCGCTACGCCTTCCTGGCGGATGTCGCCCGAGCCGCGGCCGCGCGTGTGATCGCGGTCGGCCACAACGCGGACGACCAGGCCGAGACCGTGCTGATGCACTTTTTGCGCGGCAGCGGCGCGGCCGGGCTGCGCGGGATGTTGCCGGCGACCGACCTGGCCGAATATCGGCTGGCGATGGGCAGGGGCGCGCATCCTGAGCGGAGGCTCGCCGGCGGCGGGCCGGAGTCGAAGGATGACCGGCGTCCTTCGACTGGCGAGGTCTCGTTCGCGGATGCGAGCCGTCCACCCGCTCAGGATGCCTCGGAGCTGGCTGCGGCGGGCGAGACGGAGCAGGCGGATGACCGGCGTCCTTCGACTGGCGAGGTCTTGTTCGCGGATGCGAGCCGTCCACCCGCTCAGGATGCCTCGGAGCTGGCTGCGGCGGGCGAGATGCTGCGGCTGGTTCGTCCGCTGCTGGAGATCCCCCGCGCGGACATCCTGGCCTATTGCGCAGATCGCGGGCTGGCCTATCGCTTCGACCGCAGCAACGAGGACACGACGTTCTACCGCAACCGGCTGCGCCACGAACTGCTGCCCCTGCTCGAAACCTACAACCCGGCCATCCGGGCCGTGCTGGGCCGCACCGCCGAGACGCTGGCCGGGGATTATGAGGTGCTGGCCGCGGCGCTGGAGCGGGCCTGGACAGCGGTCGCCCGGCCCGCGGCCGCGGACGAGGTGCAGTTCGACCGGACAGGCTGGCGCGGTCTGCCGATCGGGCTGCAACGGGCGCTCGTGCGCGAGGCGATCCGCCGCCTGCGCCGCCATCTGCGCAACATCAACTGGGAGCAGGTCGAGCGCGCCGTGCGCATGGGCCAGGAGGGCCAGCCCGGCCAGGCAGCCACGCTGGCCGCGGGGCTGGAGCTCCAGGTCGGCGCGGACCGGCTGCGCATCGCGGCCGAGGGCACGCTGCCCCCCGCGGGCGCGGACCTCCCGCAGATCGCGCGGCGCTACGAGCTGGCCGCGCCGGGCGTCACCGCGCTGGAGCGCGGCTGGCAGGCAACGGTCGTCCGGCTGGAGCGGGCCGCGCTGCCCGATGACTATGCGCTGAACGCCGACCCGTGGCGCGCATGGCTGGATGCGGACGCGGTCGGGCCGGATCTGGCGCTGCGGCCGCGCGTCCCCGGCGACCGGTTGCAGCCGCAGGGCCTGGGCGGGCACAGCGTCCGCCTCAACGAGCTGATGATCAACCTCAAGACGCCGCGCGCCGCACGGGCCGGCTGGCCGATCCTGGAGGGGCGCTTCGGCGTCGCCTGGGCCTGTGGCCTGCGTCTGGACGAGCGCGCCGGCGTAAGCCCGCGGACAAGGGCCGTCTGGCAGATCACGTTCGAGCGCGCGGGGCAGACAGGAGGGCAGGAGTGACGGCCACGCTCTATCTGCGGCCGGGCAAGGAGAAGCCCGTCCGACAGCGCCACCCGTGGGTCTTTTCAGGCGCGATCGGGCGCACGACGGGCGACCCCGCGGCCGGCGACATCGTGGATGTGGCCGACGCGGACGGCGCATGGCTGGCTCGCGGCTATTTCAACCCGCGGTCGCAGATCGTCGTCCGCCTGCTCACGTGGGATCGGCACGAGGCCGTCGATGCGGATTTCTGGCGGCGGCGGCTGGCCGCGGCCGGCGCCGGCCGCGCGGAGCTGCGCCTGGAGCCGCAGACCACGGCCTATCGGCTGGCCTATGCGGAGAGCGATGGCGTGGCGGGGCTGGTCGTGGATCGCTACGGCGACTGGCTTGTGGTCCAGTTTCTCACGCTGGGGGTGGATGCGCGCCGCGCCGAGATCCTGGCCGCGTTGCAAGCGGAGTTCCGGCCCGCGGGCATCGTCGAGCGGTCGGATGCGGCCGTGCGCCGGCAGGAGGGGCTGCCGCTGCGCAGCGGGCTGGCCGCGGGCCGCGCGCCCGATGCTCGCTTCGAGATCCGCGAGCACGGCCTGCGCTTCCCGGTCGACCTGCTGGGCGGGCAGAAGACCGGCTTCTACGTGGATCAGCGCGAGAACCGGCGCATCGTGGCCGCGCACGCGGCGGGCAAGCGGGTGCTGAACGCCTTCAGCTTCACGGGCGCGTTCGGCGTGTATGCGCTGGCCGCGGGCGCGGCGCACGTGACCAACGTGGACAGCTCCTACGATGCGCTGGCCGGCGCGGAGGCCGCGCTGCGGCTCAACGGATTCGACCCGGACGCGCAGGCCGAGGGCATCGCCGGCGACGTGTTCCAGGTGCTGCGCGCGCTGCGCGACGAGGGGCGTCAGTTCGACCTGGTCATCTTGGACCCGCCCAAGTTTGCGCGCAACAAGGCCGAGCTGGAGGCCGCGACGCGCGGCTACAAGGATATCAACCTGCTCGGGCTGAAGCTGCTGGCGCGGGCGGACGCGGCAGGGGCCGCGCCGCTGCTGGCGACGTTCTCCTGCTCCGGCCTCGTGACGGCCGACCTGTTCCAGAAGATCGTGTTCGGGGCCAGCGCGGATGCGGGCCGCGATGCGCAGATTATCGCGCGGCTGCACCAGGGGCCGGATCATCCCGTCCTGCTCAGCTTCCCGGAGGGGGAATATCTCAAGGGGCTGCTGGCGCGCGCGGTCTGAGAGAGACGGCCTTTGCCACCGAGAACCCAGAGGCAGCAGAACTTTTCCAGCATGCACCGGGGCATCGTGAACAGGACTCGGCGCTCTCTGTGACCTCTGTGGCGATGAAAAGGGTATCATGCCATCACTGTTCGAGCGCAAACCGGAATACTGGGCGCGGGATCTGGCGGATCGCGTGTTCGAGGAGGCCGTCAAGGCCGAGCTCGACCTGCTGGGCTGGCCGTACACCGACAACACGGCCGCGCACGAGCGGGCCGACCTCTATTTCACGCGCCAGGTGCGCGGCCGGGCCGTGCGGGCCGCGCTGGAGCTCAAGGAGAAGCGCCAGAGGTATCGGCCGCGCTGGGCCGAGCTGGCCGGCGTGCCGGAGGCCGAGCTGTTGGCCCTGGACGAGGTGGCCGCGCGCAAGCTGCTGGCCGTGTCCCCGCGCGCCTTCGTCCTGTTCCACGATGCCACGCGCGCGGATCGGCCCTACGTGCTCTTCACCATCGTGGACCTGCTCTGCCTGCCGAAGGTTCGGGTGCAGCGCGGCATCAACCTGCACAGCCCGCGCATGAAGGCCAAATGGCTGCTCGACGCACGGCACGGCCGCGGGTTCGGCGGCCTGCGCGAGGCGATGAGCGCGCTGGCAAACTACCTGGATCGCGGGCTGGGCGATGACCTGCGCCGGGTCGGGCCGCACGGGCCCTTCGCCGGCGAATCAGTGGAGACGCTTTGATGCAGATATCGAAACCGAAGCCCTTGGGGGGGCTGCGCCGCGCGGCGGCGCTGTTGCTGGCCGTCCTGCTGCTGTTGCCCGCGGCCGCGACCGCGCCGGCCATCGCACAAAGCCCGGAGCGGCTGGTGCTGGCCTTCTATTACAACTGGTTCGACGAGAATAGCTGGGGCGCAAACAAGGTGCCCGACACGCCCGCGGAGCCGTATGTCTCGCGCGACCGCGGGGTGATGGGCCGGCAGATCGACCAGGCCAGATCCGCAGGCATCGACGCGCTGGTCGTCAACTGGTGGGGGCCGCAGGACAACAACCAGACCGAGACCAACTTGCAGGCGATGCTGGATGAGGCGGCCGCGCGCGGCTTTCGGCTGGCGGTGGATGTCGATATGAACTCGCCCTATCTGCGCAGCGCAGGGGCCATCCAGGCCGCGATGGCCCACCTGATGAACACGCACGCGCAGCACGGCGCATATCTCAGGGTCGACGGGAAGCCGGTCATCTTCTTCTATCACCAGAACCACCGCCTCAGCACGGGCGGCTGGGCCGCGATCCGCAACGCGGTGGATCCTGGCCGCAACAGCCTGTGGATCGAGGAGGGCACGGATGTCTCGCCGCTCTCGCTGTTCGACGGCCATCACCTCTACAGCGTGACCTGGGCCAACCGGACGGACATGGGCCAGACGGCCAACAAGTTTGCCCGGCTGGTGCGGGGCCAGGCCGCAGCGCTCGGCAGCCCGAAGATCTATGTCGCGACGGTCATGCCGGGCTACGATGACCGCAAGACGGGCCGCGGGGGCGCGTTTGCCGTGGGCCGCGAGGACGGCGCATACTATGCGCGCTCCTGGCAGGCCGCCATCGGTGCGACGCCGGACTGGATCATCATCAACAGCTTCAACGAGTGGCCCGAGGGCACCTATATCGAGCCGAGCGCGGCCTACGGCTCACGCTATCTGGAGATGACCGCGCAGTGGGCGGCCGCGTTCCGCGGGTCCGCGCCGCCGCCCGTGTTCGAGCCCGCGCCGCGGCCCGCGGCGCCGCCCGCGCCGCCAAAGCCGCGGCCGACCGCGCCGCCGCCTACGCCGACCCCGCGGCCGACCTTCGTGCCGCCGCCGCCGCCCGGCCGCGAGGTGGGGCGTTGGGGCGGCTGGGTGCTGATAGACTGAGAGGTGTCGTGATGATCGACCCCGCGTATCTTGCCGAAATCTTGATCCCCACCGACCGGCTCCAGGCCCGCGTCGCGGAGATGGGCGCGTCCATCAGCGCGGACTATGCCGGCAAGGATCTCGTGCTCGTCGCCGTGCTGAAGGGCAGCGTGCTCTTCCTGGCAGACCTGATGCGCAATATTATGACGCCGCACGCGATCGATTTCATGGCGACGTCGAGCTACGGCAACGCGCTGGAGTCGTCCGGCGTCGTGCGCATCCTCAAGGATCTGGACTCGTCCATCGAGGGCCGCAACGTGCTGATCGTCGAGGATATCATCGACACCGGACGCACGCTGGATTATCTGGTCCGCATCCTGTATGCGCGGCAGCCCGCGTCGCTCGAGATCTGCACCCTGCTGAACAAGCCCGCGCGGCGCGAGATCCCGGTGCCGGTCAAATATATCGGGTTCGACATCCCGGACAAGTTCGTGTTGGGCTACGGGCTGGATTTCGGGGAGCGGTACCGCAACCTGCCCTATATCGCGGTGCTCAAGCCGGAAGTGTATGGCGGCGCGGCGGATAATAACGAATAAGCCGAGCAGGGGCCATCTCGGGCCGAGCGCAGTTGCGGAGCATCCTGAGCAGGGTGGTCATGGTTTTCGGGCCATCATCCAGGATAGAAATGCCAGGAGCACCCTGAGCGGAGGCCGCACGCAGTACGGACTCCGCTCAGGGCGCTTCCGGTATTTTCATTCTGTATGGTGGCCCAGAGGCCATGACGGCTCTACACGGGAGGCGGCTCAGGATCAAAGGGGCGGTCATGTTCGCAGCCTCCTTTGGCTCCGCCTTGCTTCGTCCAGTTCCGCCCGGGATGCCGGCGTCCGAAGCGGCCTGCTCCGAAGCAGCCTGCTCCTCGCCCTGGCCTGCTGCCTTCTGCTGGCCGCGCCCGCGGCGGCCGACGGCCTGGTCATCGAGGGGCGGCCCGTCGGCGTCACGGGCTGGCAGCGCGACGCCGCGGAGCTGTCGCCCGCGGCGCTGCGGCCGCCGGCGACGGGCCACGCGGCCCCCGGCGCGGTCCGCTACGAGCGGCTCGACTA
>MWBF01000211.1 GCA_002068935.1 Chloroflexi bacterium ADurb.Bin325 | reverse complement strand
GATGCCGCCGGTAATGACCGGGATGGTGCTCTGCTCCCGGCAGAGCCGGTGCAGGCTGGCGCCGCCGCGCGGCACGATCATGTCCACGTAGTTGTCGAGCCGCAGCAGCCCCGTCACGTAGCTCCGATCCGGGTCCGCGATATACTGCACCGCGGCGCGGGGCAGCCCGCAGCGGTCGAGCGCGGCCTGGATGACCTCGACGAGCGCGAGGTTGCTGCGCAGGGTTTCGCTGCCCCCGCGCAGGATGGTCGCGTTGCCGGTCTTCAGGCAGAGCGTTGCCACGTCGATGGTGACGTTGGGCCGCGCCTCGTAGATGACGCCGACCACGCCGATAGGGATGCGCCGCTTGCTCAGCCGCATCCCGTTGGGCAGCACGCGGCTCTCCAGCTCCTCCCCGATCGGGTCGGGCAGCTCCGTGATGCGGCGCACGTCCGCGGCCAGGCTGGCGATCCGCTTCGGGTTGAGCAGCAGACGATCGAGCAGCGCCTCGCTCAGGCCCCGCTCGCGGCCGCCGGCCACGTCCGCGGCGTTCTGTTCGAGGATGGCGTCCGTCTGCGCTTCCAGCTCATCGGCGATCGCCATGAGCGCCGCGTTCTTGGCCTCCGTCGGCAGGATGGCGAGCCGGCGGCTGGCGGCGCGGGCGGCCCGGCCCATAGCTTCCAGGTCAGTCATAAATCCCCCCTCATTCACAGCAGGATCAGGTCGTTTCGATGGACGGCCACGGGCCCGACCGTGTAGCCGAGGCGATCCGCAATCTGGTCGGAGTGGCAGCCGGCGATGTTGCGCAGATCCGCCGCGCCGTAGCGCGCGATGCCGCGGGCAACCGGCCGGTCGCCGGGGCCGAGGATCAGCACGGTGTCCCCGCGGTTGAACTCGCCGCTGACGCCGACCACGTGATTGCCGACCTGTCGCTCGCCGACTGGGGCCGCAAGGAAATCAAGATCGCCGAGACCGAGATGCCCGGCCTGATGGCCGTCAGCCCGCCGAGGATCCAGCGTTTGCGGCTCTCCAGCGATGTCTCCAGCGCGGGGAAGCGCGTGCCGATGGGGTCGCCCGCGGCCGCGTGCAGGATGACGTCGGCCGCGCGGCCGGCCGCGATGACCACGTCCGCGCCCGCACGCCGCGCGATGTCCGCGGCCTGGAGCTTGGTCGTCATGCCGCCCGTGCCCAGCCCGCTGATGCTGCCGCCGGCCAGCGCGGCCAGGTCGTCGTCGATCTCGGTCACCTCGGGGATCAACTGCGCGTCGGGATGCACGTGCGGATCCGCGGTGTACAGCCCGTCCAGGTCGGTCAGGATCAGCAGCAGGTCGGCCTCGGCAAGCAGCGCGACGAGCGCGGAGAGGTTGTCGTTGTCGCCGACCTTGATCTCGGCGGTCGCGACCGCGTCGTTCTCGTTGATGACCGGCACGATGCGGTGTTCGAGCAGCGCGAGCAGCGCATCGCGCGCGTTGAGGAACCGGCCCCGGTCGCGCACGTCCGCGCGGGTCAGCAACAACTGGCCGACGTTGATGTCGTAGATCTCGAAGAGGTTCTCCCAGATGAGCATCAGCCGGCTCTGGCCGACCGCGGCCAGCATCTGCTTGGTCGCGACGGTCGCGGGCAGGTCCGGATGGCCGAGCCGCTCGCGGCCCGCGGCAATCGCGCCGGAGGTGACGATGATGACATCGTGCCCGCGCGCGTGGAGCAGCGCGCACTGCCGCGCCAACTCCACCATGTGCGCGCGGTTGAGACGCCGCGTGCCGCCGGTGAGCACGCTCGTTCCGAGCTTGATGACGATCCGTTTGTGCATGACCATACTTCGATGCGGGCCGAAGACGCGACGATGCGCAGGGCGTTCGGCGGCGAACGATGTCCAAGGAGCCGTAGTATACTACAGGTTCCCCGGAACATCCTTACCGAAGCATCCTCAACCGTTCATGTCCTTACTTCGCGGACAGCCGCGCCACGATGCGCACCAGCGCGATGGCAGCGACGGCGGCCCAGGTCCCTTCCAGCACGACGAACGGGATGAACCCGATCAGCCAGGAGGCGTATCCCGACAGCGTCGCGCCGACGAGGTTCAGCGTCGTATATGCTACGCTGTCCTGCGCGAGGCGTTTGATGAGGTTCAGAAGAAAGGCGAGCAACAGCAGCGCGACGCCGACAGACCCGATCACGGTCGAGAACATCCATCCCTCCATCGTATTTGATGGGCGGGCATTCTACCTGATCTTTGCCTTTCCGTCGACCGGGTTGGGCGAAACTGCCGACGGATGTACAATAGAGCACTGATTCGGTCAGAGCAATCCGTAATCTTCGATCGTAAATCTTAAATCTTAACGGGAGCCACCATGACCCAACCACATGTGCTGCCCCAGCGCAGCGAGGTCCCGGTCGAGCAGACCTGGGATCTGGAGAGCATCTTCGCCACGCCCGCGGAGTGGGACGCGGCCCGCGAGCAGCTTGCCGCGCGGCTGCCGGAGCTGGCCGGCTACCAGGGCCGGCTGGGCGAAGGCCCGCAGACGCTCGCCGCCTTCCTGGATCTGTACCAGGAGACCGGCATCCTGATGGGCAAGATCGCGACCTACGCATCCAACGGCGCGAGCACCGACACGAGCAACCAGGCGGCCGCGGCGCGCGCGGGCCAGGCGAGCAGCCTGGCCGCGACCTATGCGGCGACGATCGCGTTCTTCGACCCCGAGCTGATGGCGATCGGCTTCGACCGGCTCGACCGCTGGGTCGCCGAAACGCCGGAGCTGGCGTTCTTCGGCCACTACGTCGACCGGCTCAAGCGCCGCGCGGCCCACGTGCGCTCCGGCGAGGTCGAGCAGGTGCTGGCGCTGGCCAGCGACCTGGGGGCCGGCGCGTTCACCATCTACTCCATGCTCAACAACGCCGACATCCAGTTCCGGCCGGCGGTCGCCTCCGACGGCACGGAGCTGGAGGTGCGCCAGGCGAGCATCGGCAGCCTCGTGACGCACGCGGATCGCGCGGTCCGCCGGACCGCGTGGGAGAGCTATGCGGACGGCTATCTGGGCTTCAAGAACTCCTACGCCGCGACGCTCACCACGGCCATCAAGCGGGACGTCTTCTATATGCGCGCCCGCGGGTACGAGTCGTCGCTGCACGCATCGCTGGAGCCAAACTTCATCCCAGTCGAGGTCTTCCACAACCTGCTGGCGACCTTCCAGCGCCACCTGCCGACGTGGCATCGCTACTGGCGGCTGCGCAAGCGCATCCTGGGCTACGACGAGTTTCACCCCTACGATATCAAGGCTCCGCTGACCGCGGCCAAGCCGGTCGTGCCCTTCGCGCAGGCGGTCGCGTGGATTGCGGAGGGCATGGCGCCGCTGGGCGAGGAGTACGTGAGCATCCTGCGCCGCGGCTGCCTCGAACAGCGATGGGTGGATCGGGCGTGCAACCGCGGCAAGCGGGAGGGCGCGTTCTCCAGCGGCTCGATGGGCACGCACCCGTTCATCATGATGTCGTATGCGGACGACCTGTTCAGCCTCAGCACGCTGGCGCACGAGCTGGGCCACTCGATGCACTCCTACTTATCGCGCGCCAGCCAACCCTTCATCTACAGCCGCTACGGGCTGTTCGTCGCCGAGACCGCGTCGAACTTCAACCAGGCGATGGTGCGCGATCACCTCTTCCGCACGCAGACCGACCGGGACTTCCAGATCGCGCTCATCGAGGAGGCGATGTCGAACTACCATCGTTACTTCTTCATCATGCCGACGCTGGCCCGGTTCGAGCTGGAGATGCACCGCCGCGCGGAGCAGGGCGCGCCGCTGAGCGCGGACATCCTGATCGGGCTGATGGCCGACCTGTTCCGCGAGGGCTACGGCGACGAGGTCGCGTTCGACCGCGAACGGATCGGCAGCACCTGGGCGCAGTTCCAGCACATGTACATGAACTTCTACGTCTACCAGTACGCCACGGGCATCTCCGCCGCGCACGCGCTGTCGCACGCGGTCGCCGCGGGCGAGCCGGACGCGGTCGACCGCTATCTCGACTTTCTCAGATCGGGCGGCTCGCGCTATCCGCTGGACGCGCTGGAGCAGGCCGGCGTGGATCTGCGCAGCCCGGAGCCGGTCGAGGCCGCGTTCGGCGTGCTCGCCGGGCTGGTGGGCCGGCTGGAGGCGCTGACGGGGGCAGGTTGAGGCAAGGGACCCCGAAGATCGTTGAACGTGCGCGCGCCCTGCCCCTCCTGGCCCGCGAGCCAGGAGGGGCAGGGCAGGCCGGGTCGCGCGCTAGATGGTGTCCGTCACCTCGAACGTGAGCGAGCCGATGTCGGCCGACGCCGCGGTCAGCGAGAGCTTCACCGGGCCGGACGGCAGCGGAGCGCCCTGCACCCGCACGTTGATCGACACGCCGACGGATGCGGGCACGAGGTTGCGCCAGCCGATCTGGTCGGCCTGCCACACCCGGTCGCCCACCGTCAGGGTGATGGCGGCCCCGCTGTAGCTCTGTCCGCCGACGACGATCGGCCCGACGCCGGACAGCATCGTCGATTCGATGTTGTTCTTCAGGGCGAACTCGAAGCCGTCCTCGGTGTTCTTGAGGCTGCCCTTGACATATACGTTTGCCAGCATGGATGGCGGAAACACTTGACCCTCCTGGATGATGTCGGTTCCGGCTGAACTTGCTGTCCTGGATTATAGACGGCAAGCCGCGGGGTGTCAATCATCCTTCGGGATATGTGCTTCGGCTCACGAGGCCACGCGCGTCTATATGGGCTCCGTCTCGGGGCGGCCCGGCGCACGGCGCGGGGCGAGCAGCACGAACGCCAGCTGCGGCACGGCGGCCGATACGATGATCCAGCCGACGAGGGCCAGCACGCCCAGCGCCGCGGGGATCATCACGATCTGGAGCGCGGCCTGGCCGGTCGCGCTGACCAGGGCCGGCGGCCAGATCGAGCGGCCGCTGTGCTCGTAGAGATGGGCCAGCGGCAGCGCGCCGGCCGCGATGACGACCAGCCGGCGGACGGCGATCAGTGGGTCGGCCATGTCCAGCGACAGCAGCCCCGCGGCGACCGACAGGGCCAGCACGAACAGGCCCGCGCGGACGAACTTGAAGTGCCGGCGCAGATGGCGGAACAGATAGCCGCGGAAGACCAGCTCCTGCGCCAGCCCGGCCTGCGCCAGCACGCCCAGCCCGATCCACGGCCAGTTGTCCTGCAACCCGAAGCGCGTGCCGGACGCCAGCGACAGCGCGGGGAAGAACAACAGCATCGCCAGGCTGATCAGCAGCGCCGCGGCCAGGCCGGATCCCGACGGCATGCGGAAGCCCAGATCGCGGATGACGGACGCCGCCCTGACATGGCGGAAGCCCAGCGCCTCCACGAGGAACGCGGCGGCGACCACCGCGGACAATACGATCAGCCCCGTCTCGTGCAGCGCGCTGGTCAACAGATAACCGGCGCGGTCATACACCAGCCAGAGCAACACGAACCCGGCCAGCACATAATTCAGCGCGCCCGTCCGCCGTGCGCCGACCACCTGCCAGGCCTTCGACAACTTCCCGTGCATAGCTTTCCCTCAATACGACATCAGCTATACATACTATAGGCCATGCAAGGCGGCCCGGCCTTAAGGCCACCTTAAGCGGCGCTTAACTGAGAAATCTGGCGCAGCCGGCGTCGACCGCGGCGTTCTTGGCGCAGCGCGCAGCCTGTGCTAAAATGTTCGTATCTGGCGCACACAAGCACAATCTTGCAGTTGATGGGGGACGTTTATGATCAAACTCGTGTTGCTCCGCCACGGCGAGAGCACCTGGAATAAGGAAAATCTGTACACCGGCTGGACCGATGTCGATCTCTCCGAGCGCGGGCGCAAGGAGGCGCAGGAGGCCGGCCGGCTCTTGCGCGAGGGCGGCTATGTCTTCGACCTGGCGTACACCTCGGTCCTGAAGCGGGCCATCCGCACCCTATGGATGACGCTGGACGAGATGGATCTGATGTGGATCCCGGTCTACAAGACCTGGCGGCTCAACGAGCGCCACTACGGCGCGCTGCAAGGGCTCAACAAGGCCCAGACCGCGGAGCAGTACGGCGAGCAGCAGGTCAAGCTCTGGCGGCGCTCGTATGATGTGCCGCCGCCGTCGCTGACCCGCGACGACTCGCGCTGGCCGGGCCACGACCCGCGCTATGCCGATGTCGCGGCGGAGGAGCTGCCCCTGGCCGAGTGCCTGAAGGACACGGTCGCGCGCTTCCTGCCCTGGTGGCATGCCGAGGCCGCGCCGGTCATCAAGTCGGGCAAGCGCGTCATCATCGCGGCGCACGGCAACAGCCTGCGCGCGCTGGTCAAGTATCTGGACAACATGTCGGACGAGGCCATCGTCGAGCTGAACATCCCGACGGGCGTGCCGCTGGTGTATGAGCTGGATGACGACCTGAAGCCGCTGACCCACTATTATCTGGGCGATCCGGAGGCGGTGGCCGCGGCCGCGGCCGCGGTGGCCGCGCAGGGCAAGGGGAAGAAGTAGGCG
>MWBF01000210.1 GCA_002068935.1 Chloroflexi bacterium ADurb.Bin325 | reverse complement strand
ACCCGCTGGGGCCGGTCTCTGACCGTGCCCCTGGCTCGGTCGGAGACCGGCCAGAGCAATTTTCGGATAGATTCTCAGTTGCCGGGAAACCGATCTGCGCGGGGGCGGGTGCAAATATCGCTGGCGCAACACACAAGCGGGTAGCTGGCTGCCCGCTTGTGTTTATAAATGTTTCGTGTGATGATCAGGCTCGCGCCTCGATGATGAGTTTGACCGCCGTGCGTTCTTTGCCCTCGATGTCGATCTCGACAAATTCGGGGAAGCAGATCAGGTCGATGCCGTCCAAAGCGAGATAGTTGCGCGCGATCGCGACCGCTTTGATCGCTTGATTCACGGCGCTGGCTCCGATGGCCTGCACTTCGACATGACGCAGCTCGCGCATGACGCCGGCAATCGCGCCGGCTACCGCGGTCGAGCGAGAGTGAGCGGAGACCTTAATGACATCCATGGCTGCCTCCTTGCGGCATGATGTGTAATGTAGACGGTAGCGGTGTCAGCATTTGTGATATTACCGCCCGCTCGTGATTAATTTTACACCGGTTCCGGCGAAAACGCAAACATTGCGCAACGAAGTTCGCCTAAATTACGCGCCAGAACACATCCCGGGTGGCAACTTTCATCAAAAACCTTTTATGCGCGTCGTTTACGTCTCGAAAGCCCTGGTGATGGGCGCCTATCAGCGCAAGCTGGAGGAGCTGGCGCGCATCCCCGGCATGCAACTGACCGCCATCGTGCCCGGCTCCTGGCGCGAGGGCCGCACGACCCTGCGGCTCGAGCGCGCGCACACGGCCGGCTACGAGCTGATCGTCGCGCCGCTGGCCTTCAACGGCCGCTTCCACCTGCACTTCTATCCCACGCTGGGCCGCCTGCTGCGCCGGCTGCGGCCCGACGTGCTCCACATGGACGAGGAGCCGTACAACCTGGCGACCTGGCACGCGCTGGCCGCGGGCGCACGCGCGGGCGCGGCCAGCCTCTTCTTCACCTGGCAAAACCTGTCCCGGCGCTACCCCTGGCCCTTCCGTCGCATGGAGCAGATCAACTATCGCCGCGCGGCCTATGCGCTCGCCGGCAACCGGGACGCGGTCGCGGTGCTGCGCGGCAAGGGCTACGCCGGTCCCGTCGCGGTCATCCCGCAGTTCGGGATCGACCCGGCCCTCTTCGCGCCCGGCCCGCGGCCGGACGGCCCCGCCTTCGTCATCGGCTACGCCGGCCGGCTCGTCGCCGAGAAGGGCGTGGACGTGCTGCTGCGCGCCTGCGCGCGGCTGGGCGCAGCAGCCTGGGAGCTGCGGCTGCTCGGCGACGGGCCAGCCGCGCCGGCCCTGGCCGCGCTGGCCGCGGAGCTGGGGCTGGGCGAGCGCGTGCATTTCCTGGGGCGGCGGCCTTCGACGGAGATGGTCGAGTTCTACCGGGGGCTGGATGTGCTGGTGTTGCCCTCGCTCAGCCGGCCCAACTGGGTGGAGCAGTTCGGCCGCGTGCTCATCGAGGCCATGGCCTGCGGCGTGCCGGTCGTCGGCTCCAGTTGCGGCGAGATCCCGCACGTCATCGGCGATGCGGGCCTGGTCTTCCCGGAAGGGGACGCCGACGCGCTCGCGCACGCGCTCGATGCGCTGGCGCGCGACCCGGCCGCGCGCGCCGCGGCCGCGGCCGCGGGCCGGGCGCGCGTGCTGGCGCGCTTCACCCAGGCCCAGGTCGCCGCGGCCACCGCGCGCGTCTATGCGGAGATGGTCGGCTGAACCGCCGCAGTCGGCGGGCGTTTCAGCGGACCCGTTGCGCCTCCCGGCGGCTTGGCGGTTCGGCGCATCATTATGCTATAATGCAGACATGTCATCCGGTCGCGCATCCAGCAACCTTGCTCCCTCCCGGCGCGTCGGTCTCAATGCACACCTGCTTTCGCTGACCCAGTCGTATCGGGGGGCCGGCATCAACGGCTATATCTACCAGCTCTTGCGCCATCTGCCGGAGGCGGCCGACGAAGGCCGCCCTTTCCATTTCATCGCCTACCTGCATGAGCCAGCCTTCATCGCTCCGGCCGGATTGAGCGTGGTGCGCTCACGCTGGGATACGCGTAGCCCCTGGCGGCGCATTGCCTGGGAGCAAACGCAACTGGCGCGTCATACGCGCAACACAGACCTGTTGCATGGCCTGGCCTTTGCAGCCCCATTGGCCGCCGCCTGTCCGACGGTGATCACCGTGCACGACCTGAGTTTCTTGCGCTATCCGCACGCCTTTCGCGCATTCAACCGGCGCTATCTGAGCCTGTTCACGCGGCTCTCGGCCCGGCGCGCGGCGCGCGTGATCGCCGTCTCCGAGAGCACGCGGCAGGATGTCATCGCGCTGTGCGGCGTCCCCGGCGAGCGCGTCGTCACCGTCCACAACGGCGTCGGGGCCGAGTTTCGGCCGGCCGCGGCCGGCGAGGTGGCCGCGTTCCGCGCGGCCCGCGGCCTGCCCGACCGCTTCATCCTCTTCCTCGGCACGCTGGAGCCGCGCAAGAACCTCCGGCGGCTGCTCGAAGCCTACGCAAAGCTGCGCGGCAGCCAGGGGACGGCCCTCCCGCCGCTGGTCATCGCGGGCGGCAAGGGCTGGTTCTACGAAGAGATCTATGCGGCCGCGGCGGAGCTGGGCCTGCTCGACGCCGTGAGCTTCCCCGGCTTCATCCCCGTCGAGGATCTGCCCTGGTGGTACCGCGCGGCGGAGCTGTTCGTCTACCCCTCCATCTACGAAGGGTTCGGCCTGCCCGTCCTGGAGGCGATGGCGTGCGGCGCGCCGGTCATCACCTCCACCGCCTCCTCGCTGCCCGAAGTGGCGGGGGACGCCGCGCTGCTCGTCCCGCCGGATGACGCGGCCGCGCTGGCCGACGCGATGCACCGCGTGCTGGCCGCGCCCGCGCTCCGCGCGCAGATGCGCGAGGCCGGGCCGCGCCAGGCCGCCCGCTTCTCCTGGCGCGCCGCCGCGCACGCCACCGCGGAGGTCTACCGGACGGTCCTGGGCCTGCCCGCGGCAGGGGGCGCGCCATGACCCGCGATGTCCGCAGGTGGATGCCGTGGGTGACCGCGGTCACGGACGTGCTGCTCATCAGCGTGGCCCTGCTGATTGCCTACTGGCTGCGCTATGACCGCCAGCTTTTTCGCCTGGTGGATCCCGCCAACAACGTCCCCTTCAGCGTCTATCTGCCGCTGGTCGGCGTGCTGACGGTCATCTGGCTCGCGGCCAGCCACCGCGCGGGCGCATACGACGTCCGCCGCGGCCGGCCGCTGCTGGATGAGCTCTACTCGGTCGTCAACGCGACCACGCTCGCCATCATGCTGATGGTCGTGCTGGTCTTCTTCTATCGCCGCCTGTTCTACTCGCGCATCATCTTCGTGTATGCGGGCATCGCGATCGTGGTGCTCGTCGGGCTGGCGCGCGGCGTCCGCCAGGTGATCCTCACGCGACTGCGCCAGGCCGGCCAGGGCGTGGATCGCGTGGTGATCATCGGCGCGGGCGAGGTCGGCCGCACGGTCATCCGCAACCTGATCGCGCAGCCGGAGCTGGGCTACCGCGTCGTCGGCTTCCTCGACGACGACCCGGCCAAGAGCACGACCGACATCGGCCCGATCCGCGCGCTCGGCCCGCTGGACAACCTGTCCGAGGTCATCCGCGAGCAGGCCATCGACCAGGTGATTATCACGCTGCCGTGGCAATATCACCGCAAGACCGTGCGCCTGGTCACCGACTCGGAGCATGCCGGGGTGCGCGCCCGCGTCGTGCCGGATCTGTTCCAGTTGAGCCTCGGCGGGGTGGACGTGGAGGCCATCAACGGCATCCCCCTCATCAGCATCAAGGAGACCCGGCTGACGGGCGTGAACCTGGCGCTCAAGCGCATCGTGGACGTGTTCATCGCGGGCGCGGTGATGTTGGTCGGCTCGCCCGTGTGGCTGCTCGTGGCGCTGGCGATCAAGCTGGATTCGCCGGGGCCGGTCCTGTTCAGGCAGGAGCGCGTCGGCCGCGACGGCCACCTGTTCACCGTCTACAAGTTCCGCTCGATGTACGTGGATGCGGAGCAGCGGCTCGAGGAGCTGCGCGGCCAGAACGAGGCCAGCGGCCCGCTGTTCAAGGTGCGCGATGACCCGCGGCGCACCCGCGTGGGCCGCTTCATCCGCACCACCAGCATCGACGAGATCCCCCAGTTCCTCAATGTGCTGCGCGGGGAGATGAGCATCGTCGGCCCGCGGCCCGGACTGCCGAACGAGGTCGCCCAATACCAGGAGTGGCATCACAAGCGCCTCCAGGTGCTGCCGGGCATCACCGGCCTGTGGCAGGTGAGCGGGCGCAGCAATCTGACCTTCGACGAGATGGTGATGTTGGACATCTACTACGCCGAAAACTGGTCTCTCAGCCGCGACCTGCGCATCATGCTGCGCACCGTGCCCCAGATTCTCTTCGGCGACGGAGCATATTGACCGATGAACCAAGGCGTCCCAGACATGACCGTGGCCGAGGCGGGCCTCCTGCCGCGCATCACGATCCTGACCGCCAACGCGGGGGGCGGGCATCGCGCGGCCGCGAACAGCCTGTCCGAAGCCCTGGAGGGCCGCGCGGGCGTCACCTATCTGAGCCTGATGGACGACCATGCGCCCTTCCCCATCAACACCTGGTCGGCCATCTACGGCCCGTGGGTCAACTACAGCCCCTGGCTCTATCAACTGGTTTATCGCTACGGCGCATCGCGCGACCGCGTGCTGATGACCGAACGGGCCGTCTATCCGCTCATCCGCCCCTGGGTGGAGAAGGGCATGCTCAGCGTCAACCCGGATCTGTTCATCAGCGTGCACCCGCTGCACACGGATGTGCCGATCTGGATCTTGCAGGAGGCCAAGCGCCGCGTGCCGTTCGTGACCGTGGTCACGGATCCGGTCACGCCGCCGGTGGCCTGGTTCTGCCCCGATGTGGATCTGTGCATCGTGGCGACCGAGGAGGCGCGCAGCGTGGCGCTCGGCTGCGGCATGGCCCCACACAAGGTCCGGGTGATCGGCCTGCCCATCCGTCCGGCGTTTCAGCAGGCGCGCGGACAGCCCAAGACCGAGATGCGCCGCCGCCTGGGGCTGACGCCGGAACGCCCGCTGGTGCTGCTGACGGGCGGCGGCGCGGGCATCGGCCGGCTGCGGCCGCTGGCGCAGGCGATCGCGCGCGGGCTGACGAACCACCCGGCCCACCCACAGCTCGCCATCATCGCGGGGCGGAATCGCGAGCTGCAGCTCTCGCTGCGCGCCGAACGCTGGCCGATCCCGGTGCGGGTGCTGGGGTTCGTCAACAACATGCCGGAATGGCTGGCCGCGACCGACCTGCTCGTCTCGAAGGCCGGCCCGGCCACCATCGCGGAGGCCGCGTGCATGGGCGTGCCGCTCATCATCACCGATTACGTGCCCGGCCAGGAGGCCGGCAACGTCGAGTGGGTCCAGCGTCACAACGTGGGCCTGTTCGAGCCGAGCAGACAGGGCCTCGCGCACGTCGTCGCGGAGCTGCTACAGCCGGGCAACCCCGAGCTGGCGCGCATGGCCGAGCGCGCGCTGGCGACCGCGCGGCCGGATGCGACCCGCGAAATCGCGGATGCCGCGTTGAGCCTGTTGCTGTAACCCCGGCCGCCGCGCGCGCATCTATTAAGGGCGCCGAACAAAACCTCGGTTGCGCCGTTTGTAGCCAGCGCTTTGGCGCTCCATGTGCCAGCGGGCGCTAAAGCGTCTGCTACAGATCGGATTCTCCGCTCCAGGTTTCGCCAGGCGTTCCAGGAATCCATCCGGGCGCGGCCCCGCCTGATCGGTCGGGGGCCGGCTCGGATCGGAAGATGATCTTACAGGGGGACCACCGATGACCAACGCGAGCGCGACCTGGGTAGAGGACATGATGTTTGTGGCGCAGGGCGATTCGGGCCATGCGATCGTGATGGATGCGAGCGAATCCGCGGGCGGGCACGACCTGGGCTCGCGGCCGATGGAGGTGCTGTTGATGGGCCTGATCGGCTGCACCGCGATGGATGTCATCAGCATCCTGAAGAAGAAGCGCCAGCCGGTCGAGGGGCTGAAGGTCTTTGCATCCGGCGACCGCAATAGCGAGAACCCGATGTATTTCACGCACATCCACCTCGAATATGTCGCCTATGGCCGGGTGGACGCGCAGGCGCTGGCCCGCGCCGTGGAGCTCTCCGAGACGAAGTACTGCGGCGCATCGGCCACACTGAAGGGCGTGGCCAAGATCACCACCAGCAGCCGGGTCGAGCCGGGGCCGACGGCCGCGGCCTGAGGGGGCGCGATGCCGTCCGCCGTGCGCAAACGGGCCGCCCGCCCGACGCAGGCGAGCGCGGCCATGCGCTCGCCCGCCTTCCGCATCCTCCTGGGCCTGACCGTGCTGGCGGCCCTGGTCGGCGTCTGGGCCGGGGTGACGCTGCTGATCCAGCAGCGGGAGGAGCTCGCCATCCAGTCGCGGCCGGCCGACCGGGGGCTGACCGGCTGGCTCGCGCCCGACTTCACGCTGCCGACCG
>MWBF01000209.1 GCA_002068935.1 Chloroflexi bacterium ADurb.Bin325 | reverse complement strand
CTATCCGAAAACCCGCTGGGGCCGGTCTCTGACCGTGCCCCTGGCTCGGTCGGAGACCGGCCAGAGCAATTTTCGAATAGACACTAAAGTCCGCAAGCCTCCATAGGGACTTGGGTGTGGCAGCGGTTCCAACCGCCCGTTTCGGCGGCCAGGCTCGCCCCGGCATTCGGACGGGCCTTTATGTGGTCTCGCCGAGCTTGACCGCCTGGAAGATGCGCATGCGCAGCAGCAGGACGGCCAGCACGGTCAGCACGCCCACGAAGAGCAGCCCGAAGAGCGCCCAGATGCGGACGATGGACGGCCAGGCAATCGATACCAGATAGGGCGGGATGAGCGCCTCCGGCCCGGACCCGACCTGCAAATACGGGATGAACTGGCTGCTGGCGGCCACGCCCAGGATGGTCCCGATGACTAGGCCGGCCAGGATGATGAACGCCAGCTCCGACGCCAGCAGCACGGTCATCTGGCCGGACGACAGGCCGATGGCCCGCAACATGCCCAGCTCGATGAAGCGCCGGCGGAACGAGAAGAGCGCATAGAGCGAGAACCCGAGCACGGTCAGCAGGGCCGCGGCCGCAAACCCGATCGAGAGGAAGCCGAACAGCCCCTGGCGTTCGGGGCGGGTCTGCTCCTTGTCGACCCGTTCCAGCGCCACCCCGCTCACCGAGGCGCGGAATCCCTGATCGAGCAGCCGCTTGTTCATCTCGGCCGCGGTGTATTTGCCGTCCGTGCGCAGCCAGACATCGTAGGGATACTGATCCCCGGCCTGGTCGTAGAGGTTGTCCAGGTTGCCGACGAACAGCCATCCGGTGTCCTTGCTGCCGGGATACCAGGTCGGGAAGTATTCGAACGTGCCGGTGATCTTGGCGTCGAGATCGACCGTCTTGCCGTAGAGCTGCACCTGGATGCGGAAGGTATCGCCGATCGCCAGCGCGTTCTGGCGCAGGAATGCGTTGGGGACGATGACGGCCTCCGGCGTGAGCGCCAGGTCGTTCATCAGCGTGCCCATGCGATAGGCGGAGAAGTCGCGACGCCAGTAGGCCACGCGGGAGAAATCCACGCGGTCCACGCCCATGAACTCCGCCTCCTGGAAGCCGCCGCCCACCCTGCTGGAGGCCCGGTAGATGCCCACGCGCGCGGCGGCCTTCACGCCGGGGATCTTCAGATACTCCGTCACCGGCAGGAAGTTCCAGCGCGGGCCCGAGACCGCGGCCTCCTTCGTCGTGTCCGGCTCGGCCGGGGCCGTGCCGAACATGAAGGTGCCGGAGGCCTGCGTGTCCTCGGCCAGCTCGTACACGCGCATGTCCGAGCCGACCGAGTAATAGGACTGGTCGTACAGGTGCGCATCGAGCGTCTCGGCCAGCGATGCGGTGAACGCGGAGAGGCTCAGCGTCAGCACGAGCAGGATCAGCGGCCCCACGTAGGTGCCGGGCATCCGGGCGAGCTGCCGCGCGGCCAGCATGGTGCCCACGCCGCCGACCTTCGAGAGCACCCACGCCAGCGCCGACATGATGATCGGCAGCAGCCGCAGGACTAACAGGGTCAGGGCGAAGATGCCGAGCGCCGGCACCAGGAAGAGCAGGGGGTTGGCAAACGGGTCGCCGCTCAGCTCCGCGCCGGGGACGGAGATCGTGCCCTGCTGGCGCAGCAGATAGGCGCCATACGCCGCGGGGATGAGCAGCAGCACATCCAGATAGGCGCGCTGCCACCAGGGCGGACGCAGCAGCCGCGCCCGTTCCTGTTTGTAGGTTACGATGGTGAACTTGGCCGCGGCGAACGTCGGCCAGAGCTGCGCCAGCAGCGCGATGCCGAACGCGACCAGGCCCAGCTCGAGGATCGTCGGGTTGAAGTTCACCCGCAGGTCGGCCTGCTTCGTGAAATCGAGAAAGCTCGTCGTGGAGCCGACCGCCTGCGCGATCCACCCGCTGATGGGCACCGCGACCAGCAGCGCGAGCACGCCGAGCACCGTCGCCTCCACGAAGGCGATGCCCACCACCTGCATGGACGTGGCCCCGCGGCTGCGCAGCACCGCGATCTCGTTGCGCCGGCTGTTGACCGCCAGGCCGACCGTCAGGCCGATGAACGCCAGCAGCAGGCCGAGCGTCGGCACGTTGAAGGCGTATAGCAGCACGGTCAGCAGCATGGCGGAGCGCCGGTAGGACTGAAGCGGCGCGAGGGGCGACCGGTCGAGGCTGGCCCCCGGCAGGAGGCTGTCCACCCGCTGCTGCAACTGCATGATATGGCTGACCAGCGAGGGGACCTCGGTGACGGTGATGTTGTCGCCGTCCATGACGAAGTACCACAGCCCCAGGTAGATCTCGTCCTCCAGATAGGGGCTGAGGTATTGCAGGAAGGTCGCCTCGGGGACGATGAACTGCTCCTCCAGGCCGACCGGCCGGTAGAACCAGTAGATCTCGTCCGGGTCTTTGGCGTCCCAGACGCCGGAGATGCGGACATCGACCTGGAACCGCCGGGTGCTGCCCCGCGCCTGCGGCACGAGCGCCACGTAGTTCTCGCCGGCGTGCAGGCCGAGCTTCTCCGCCAGCCCGTCGCTGACCAACACCTCGACGGGATCGCTGGAACCGGCCGCGGCGGGCCGGGGCCAGGTCCCCTCCACCAGGTTGATATGATCCTCGAAGTCGCTCGCGGTGCTGAAGGACACCCAGGCGAGCGGCTTCTTCACGTCATCGTACTCGACCGCATTCGCCGGAAAGAGGCGCAGGTTGTCCGTCTTGAAGTGGCGCACCGCGATCTTCTGCGGCATGTTCAGCGTGTCGCTCAGGCCGCGCGACAGGAAGCCGTGCCACGAGCCGATGTAGCGAAACATGAACGCAAACGGCTCGCGCGAGGCCGGCATCGCCTCCTGGGCCAGCTCGCCCGCGCCGAACAGCCCGGTCTTGAGCATGCGGTAGTAGACGGCGTCCGCATAGGAGGGCACGCTCATGACCAGCGCGCTGGAGACGATCAGCCCCAACAGGGTCGCGATGCTCAGGCCGAACTGCGACAGCAGGCGCTTCAGGGCGACGATGATGATCGCCCAGGTTCGCAACAGGAAGCCCATGCTACCGCCCGACGATTCTCTGGCCTTCTTCCAGGCCCTCCAGGATTTCGACCTGATCCTCGTTCTTGATGCCCAGCTTCACATCCTGGCGGCGCTGCGCATCCCCGTCCTGGATGACCACGAAGTTGCGGCCCTCGAAGTTGCGGATGGCCGCGGGCGGCAACCACAGGGTGTCCTTGCGCTCCTCCAGGATGATCGTGAGCCGGATGAGGTCGCCCAGGCCGTAGTCCTGGATCGTCGCCGGGTCGGCGATGGTGAACCGCGTCGTCTTATCTTCTTCCTGGACCTTGGCGCTCGCCCCGCCGCTGCCGTAGGGATACGGCAGCCGCCGGATGATGGCCTCGAACTCCTTGCCGGGGCTGCTGACCGGGCTGGCCTTTGCGATCATGCCCTCGGTCACTTCTTGCATCTCCTCGGTTCGCAGCTCCGCGGCGATCTCGCGCTCGCCGGGGACGGACACCGTCGCCACCGGCTTGAAGGCCTCGGCCGCGCGGCCCTCCGTCAGCACGATGGACATCACCATCCCGTCGAACGGCGCGATGATCTGCGAGTCCTCGATGGCCGCCTGGACCCGCTTGACTTCCAGCTCGGCGCGCGCGACATCGTTGGTGATGAGCGGGTCGATGCCCTCCGCCAGCGTGTTGACGGCCAGTTGCGCCAGCTTGACCTGCTGCTCCTGCAACTGCACCTGGTACTTGTGCGCGGCCAGATCCTGCATCGTCAGGGTGTACGCGGCCTGGGCCTTCTCGTACTCCATGGTGGCCTGCTGCAGGGCGGCCGCCTGGGGCGTCGCGCCCACGTCGCCGCGCCAGGCGATCTCGTCATATGCGCCCTGCGCGCGGTCGCGCGCCAGTTGCGCCTGGGCCAGAGCAATCTCGGCCTGCTTCTGGCGCGGGGTCGGGTCTTGCAGCTTGACCAGTTGGAGGTTGAGCTGCGCGGCCTCCAGGTTGATCTGGGCGCGCTGCAGATCCGCATCGCGGCTCGCCTCGGCCTTCGACTCGACCGACCGGGCGCGGTCGAGCGCAAGCTCGGCCGATTCGAGCTGGCGTTCCAGATCGGGCATCTCCAGATCCGCGAGGACCTGGCCCTTTGTCACGGTGTCGTTCCGCTTGACGTAGATGGCCTTGACGCGGCCGCTCGAACGGAAGAACAGCTCCTGTTCCGTCACGGGCACCACGCGGCCCGTCACCTGTAGCCGGCGCACGACATCCCCGCGCGCGACGGTGTACATGGGTTTCTGCGCGACGATGGGCGTCGGGATCGGCGTCGGCTCCGCATCGTTCGATGCCGCGCTCTCCGTCGTCTGCCGCGTCGACGGGAGCAACGAACAACTGGCGACGAGGACGGCGACGAGCATGAGCAGGCTGAAGCGGCCAGGGATCGAAAGGCGATTGAGGGTCTTTTTCATTGAACACTCACCAAGAGGTCTGGCGTCGCGCTGGACGCCGGACAGAAATCAGGACAGCACATCGGATACGAATACGATATCTGCCAGCATATTTCGAAAACGCCCGCCCGGACATGCGCACGGCCATAGAGCGGGCGTTTTCTCGCCCTTTTGCTCGCGATCAGCCCCGGACCGCAGCCTTCAAGTTCTTGAGCCGCTTCATCACGTCGTTTGCGCCGCGGCCGAAGTAGTCGTGCAGGGTCACGTATTCCGCATACAACTGGTCGTAGACCTGCTTTGCATCCGGGTTCGGCTCATACTGGTCCGCGCGCAGCCCGGCCATGTGGCGCGCGGCCTCGACGATGGTGGCGTATCCGCCGGCCGCCGCGCCCGCGGCCACCGCGCCGTGCATGGCCGCGCCCAGCGCGCCGCCCTGATGGGTGCGTGCGACCTTGATGGGCCGGCCCGTGACATCCGCGTAAATCTGCATGAGCAGCCGGTTGCGATCCGGCAGGCCGCCGGTCGCGACGATCTCGTGCACGGGCACGTCGTGTGCAGCGAAGGCCTCGATGATTACCCGCGTGCCGTAGGCCGTCGCCTCGATCAGCGCGCGATAGATCTCCTCGGGCCGGGTCAGCAGCGTCATGCCCAGCAGCAGCCCGGTCAGATCCACGTCCACCAGCACGCTGCGGTTGCCGTTCCACCAGTCCAACGCCAGCAGCCCGCTCTCGCCCGGCTGCAACGCCGCGGCCTTCTCCTCCAACAACTGATGGATGTTGAGGCCGCGCGCCTCTGCCTCGCGCTCGTAGGCCGCGAGCACGCAGTTCTCCGTGAACCAGGCAAAGTGGTCGCCCACGCACGACTGGCCGGCCTCGTAGCCGAAGAAGCCGGGGATGATGCCGTCCTCCACGTAGCCGCACATGCCCGGCACGATGCGCTCCTCCGTGCCCAGCACCATGTGACAGTTGGACGTGCCCATGATGATGACCATGCGGCCGGCTTCGGTGACGGTCGCCGCGGGCACCGCGACGTGGGCGTCCACGTTCGCCACGGCCACGGCCGTGTCCGGCCGCAGCCCCGTCCACGCGGCCGCCTGCTCGGTCAAGCCGCCGGCGCGCTGGCCCAGCTCCGCGATCTTGCGGGACAGCTTGTCATCGACCAGCCGCTCCAGCCGCGGGTCCAGCGCGCGGAAGAACTCGTTCGGCGGGAACCCGTCGTGCTTCGACCAGATGCCCTTGTAGCCCGCGGTGGTCAGGTTGCGCGTCTCGACGCCGGTGAGCTGCCAGACGACCCAGTCTGCGGCCTCCAGCAGGCGATCCGCGTGCTCGTAGATCTCCGGGTCTTCGTCCAGGATCTGCCAGGCCTTCGGCACGAACCATTCGGAGCTGATCTTGCCGCCGTAGCGATCCAGAAACGCATAGCCGAGCCGCCGCGCGATCTCGTTGAGCTTGTTGGCCTCCGGCTGCGCCGCGTGGTGCTTCCACAGCTTGACCCATGCGTGGGGCCGGCTGCGGTATTCGGGGAGGAAGCAGAGGGGCGTGCCGTCCGCCTTCGTGGGCAGCATCGTGCAGGCGGTGAAGTCGATGCCGAGGCCGATCACGTCCTCCGGGCTTGCGCCGCCCTCGGCCAGCACGGCCGGGATCGCGTGCTTCAGCACCTCAAGATAATCGTTCGGGTCCTGCAGGGCCCAGTCCGGCTCCAGCCGGACGCCCCCTGCATCGGCGGGCAGCCGCTCGTCGAGCACGCCGTTGGCATAGGGGTGCACGGAGGTCGCGACCTCGCGGCCGTCCGCAACATCCACGAGCAGCGCGCGGCCCGACTCTGTTCCGAAATCGACGCCGATCACATATTTGGGCATAAGACCTCCAGGATCTGTCATCGGGGTTAAAGAATGGCAGCGAAAACAGCCTGAGAACAGGGGATAGTGTACCACATAAAACGGTTTGGGGGGAAATGAAAAGGTGGTAGGCGCTTGAGCGCCCGCGCGCCCGGCAAGACGCTGAAGCGCTCACTACGAACCTGGGACGTTGGTTTGTAGTAGGCGCTTGAGCGCCCGCGCGACCCGACGGGGCGTCCTT
>MWBF01000208.1 GCA_002068935.1 Chloroflexi bacterium ADurb.Bin325 | reverse complement strand
CGACGTGGTCGAGGTCGATCAGCGCCTCCAGGCGTTCCAGGTAGGGGGTGAGGTTCGGTGAAGCCATGTTCGCTCCTGTCCGCGGTGTGCGGCCTTCGGGACGCCCGAAGGCCCATGCGTTGTATCATAGATGCTGGCCCAGGCGCAACACCTCGAAGATGCGGCTGCGCGTCATTTGCAGGAGCAGCAGCGATCCGGCCGCGCCGAGCCGGTAGAACGGCACGTACAGGATCGCGCCCGCGATGCCGCAGACGATGCCCATCGCCAGCCCATATACGACCGAGGCAAGCTCCTCCAGGACGACCATGTTGAGGATCTTGCCGCGCGGCACGCCGAGCGCGCCGAGCACCGCGTGGACGATCGTCCGCTCGCGCAGCATGAAGGTGCTGTGGACGAGCAGGTCGGCGACGGACAGCACCGCGCCCGCGAGGAAACAGATCGACAGCAGGCCGAAGATGCCGGTGCGTTCGAGGTTCCGGCTCTCGCCGGCCAGCGCGCGGGGCAGGTCCTGCTCGTCGTGCAGCCTGACGCCCATGCGCCGCACGTCGTCCAGCACCTCCGCGGTGTCTGCGCCCGGCGTCACGCGCAGCCACATCTGGTACGGCAGGACATCCCACGCGTTCAAGTCGAGATAGTCCAGATTGCCGACGACGACGAATGCGTCGTCGGGATACATCGTCGGGAAATGCTCGAAGAAGCCGGCCACGCGCAGGTCGAGCCGCAGGCGCATGTCCCTGGTTGGCGCGATGTTCAGCGAGAGCGGGTCGCCGATGCCCAGCCCCAGCTCAGCGGCGAGGGGCGCGGGCAGCAGCACGCCCGCGTCCTCCGCGGCGAGGCGGTTCATCAGCGCGCCGAGCGATTCCGCGGCGTAGTCGCGGCGGAAATAGGCCACCTGCGGGAATGCGATGCGTTCGAGCGCGATGTAGCGCACCGGCGGCATCCCCGGCCGGCCGTTCACGCTGGCCTCGAACTCGGCGACGCGCGTCGCGGCGATCACCCCCGGGATCTCCCGGTAGCTGTCGTTGGGCAGCAGTGGGATCTCCTTGTCCGCCTTATCTGCCACGCCGAAGCCTGTCAGCCCGGTATCGGCCCCGCCGACGCGAAAGGTCAGGTCTGCGCCGTGCCGGTGTTGCAGCGCGTCGACAAGCCAGAGGTCCGCGCTCTTGGCGACGGATGCGTAGAACGCGCCGAGCGCCAGGCAGAGGATCAGGCGGTAGGTCGGCGCGCGGTACTGGCTGCCCGCGCGCGCCAGGTTCGTGCTGGCAAGATAGCCCGCGACCCCCGGCCACAGCCGGCCCAGCCGGTCGATCGGGTGGACGAGCAGGAGGAACAGCTCGGTCGCGACGAGCGGCGCGATAAAGATGAACAGAGTCGGCGCGAGCAGCAGCAGCGGATCGTTGCGCGGGTCGGTGATCGAGAGGCTGGCGAGCGTCAGGTCGCCGCGGAGGCTCAACTGCTGATAGGCGTAGTATGCGACAAACGCCAGCCCCGCGGTCAGGCCCAGGCGCGCGCCGGTCATCAGGAGCGAGGGCCGCGTGCGCTTCTGCGCGTGAGCGATGATGCTGTGGCGGCTGACGCGGAAGGTTGCGAACAGGCGGATGACGACGCTCACCGCGATCATCGCGGCCAGGGGCCGCCAGTCGATCTGATAAAGGCTGACATAGAGCGGGTCGGCGGCGCCGAAGGAGAGGAACCCATGCGAGAAGCCCAGCAGATAGGCCAGGAGCAGCGCCAGGCCGAGGCCCGCGGGCAGCGCCAGCAGCGCGATGAGCAGCGATTCGAGCGCGGCGATGCCGAGCATCTGGAGGCGCGTCGCGCCCCGGCTGACCATGATCGCCATCTCCGCCTGCTGGAAGTTGGTCTGCGTGGCAGAGAGCGAGGCGAGGAAGGAGACCATGATGAGCAGGACGGGGAGGCTGAAGCTGTACATGGTGAGGGTCAGGCTGGTCTTGCGCCGCTGTGCGCGGAGCAGATCCTCGCGCGGATCGAGATCCATCACCCCGCCGGGCAGCCGCCTTCCGACCTCGTACTTCACCTCGTCCAGGCCGGCCACGTAACGCTCCACGCGGTCCAGGTTCATCTGCCCGTCATCTAAGACGAAGTACCAGAACTCCTGCATGCTCTGGCCGACGACCTTCGGCGCAATGAACGCGTTGTACTGGTCCGCGGTCGCCAGAAAGACACCGTCGAAGTGCGTCTCGGGCGGGCGATACCAGAAGCTTTCGCCCACGGCCGACGATGCAGCGGGCGGCGCCTGCCAGATCCCTGCCACGATGACCGGGATGCCCTGGCCCGCCGCGGAGTAGAGGTCGCCCAGCTCGAACCGGTCGCCGACATCCGCGCCGAGCCGGGACGCAAAGGTCGCCTCCAGCCAGACGTTGAGCTGCGCCGGATCGGCAAGCTGGCCGAACGCCGCGCCGCGCACGCCGCCCATGTGCGGCTCGATGTCGAGCACGTGCACGACGCGCACGCCCGCGAGATATTCCGGCAGCCCCTCGCCTGCCTCCGCGATGGGCGCCAGCCGATACATGGGGCTTTGCACCTCGACGTAGGCCGAGCGGACCGGCAGCCTGACCGCGCCGGCGATGAACCCGCGCAACCAGTCGCGCGTCGCGACGGCCTCGCGCAGGCCGAGCGGCACGGCCGCGGTCGGCGCCGCGCTGATGCGCACCGAGAAGATCGGCCACCCTTTCGTGAGCTGTCGCTTGTCCACCTCGCGCTGCGTGACGCGCTGGCTCACCGCGCTGGCAAAGACCGGGATTCCCGCGGTGAAGCCGAGGATGAGCGCGGTCGTCAGCGTCAGGAGCAACGTCAGGCCTGGCCGACTTTTAAGGCGCTTCAGGACGAGCGGGATGGCCGCGAGAAACCACATCGGCATTGACCCGGCTACATCATCGGGTACGCGGCCGCGCACCGTTCGCGCAGCCGATCGAGCGTGGCCCTGGCCTCGTCCAGCGGCTGGCCGGGCATGTTGAAGAGGAAGCGCGAGCCGGGCCGCGCCATATCGAGCATCCGGTTGACGCCCTCCTCGTCCGTCCATGCAACCATCAGCACGGTCTGGCCCGCAAAGGCTTCGATGGCCGGCCCGGGGCCCGGCTTCTGGAAGACCCGGTTCAGCCCACGCAGGTCGGGGATCTTCTTGAAGCTGGCGTATTGATGGTCGGCGGTCGCGCAGCAGTGGACGAACAGGCCGCCGTACCGCTCCGACAGCTCGACCAGGGTCGGCAGACAGAACTCCTCGAACATGCGCACCGACAGCGCGCCGGCCTCATCCTCCGACAGCCACACGCCCAGCTCCGGCGGCGCCCAGGCTATCGGGCAGTGGCACAGGTTGACCTCGCCGCATTCGGCCAGGAAGCGGTCGAAGAAGGCGATGAGTAACTGCTGGCACTTGGCGACGAGCCGCTTGACCGCGTCCGGCTCGCGCTTGCACGCGATATACATGTCCTCCTTGCGCCAGATGAGCGCGGCGATATCGAACGCGCTCTGGATGTCGGGCACGCTGAGCGGGACCTCCGGCCCGACGCGCGCCCGGACCCGTCGCGCCATCTCGAAGTAGCGGTCGAGCGGCGGCGCGTCGAGCGACGGGACGGCCAGCGCATCGGCCTCGGCCGCGGTGGTCACGCGCGCCAGCGCGGAGGGCGGCGAGTCCTCGTACAGGTGCACGCCGCAGCCGAACGCGGCCGCGAAGATCTCCGTGCCCGTGCTGAGCATGAAGTAGGGCACGCTGTCGTCGTCCAGCGCCTCGTGATAGCGCAGCCGCTCCTCGTAGCGTTCCATCAACAGGGGCAGCCAGGCATCGAGCGGCAGCTCGGGCCGCGTGAAGTCGCCGTGCATCTGCATGGGATTCTCGCGCGGCTCCGGATCCATGATGATTGCGTGGCTGGGGAACGGGCCGGCGAAAAGGTCGGCCAGCTTCCGCCGATTGCGCAGAGTTCTGGCGTCCATCAGTATGCTCCGAGCTCCAGCCCCTTTCGGATGAAGTAGCGGTAGGTGTCGTAGTGCACCGTCTCCGGGATCGAGTGGTCGCTGTGCAGTACGTAGCCGTAATTCTGCTTGACCGTGGGGATCTTCGCCTCCAGCTCCGCGTCGATCATGGCCCGGTCGTTCGTGTACAGGACGCGCACGTCTATGCCGCCCATGAAGGAGAGGCGGTCGCCCCAGTCGCGATACAGCTTGAGCAGATCCATCCCGGCCTTGACCTCGATGACTTGCAGACAATCGATGCCGGCCTCGACCATGCCCGGCAGCAGCGGCTCGACATAGCCGCACGAGTGCATGATGACCGGCAGGCCGTGGCTCTTGGCGAAGCCGATGCTGTGTTTGTGCGCGGGCTGGATCAGCGCCCGGTACATGCGCGGGGACATGAAGGGCCGCTGCTTGAAGCCCATGTCCTCGTAGTACCAGACGCCGTCGGGGTAGCCCTCCTGCGCAAAGAGGATCTCTTGCAGCTCGACGGTCAGCCGCGCATAGGTGTCGGCCATGTCCTTGACCCATTCAGGATCTGTGATCATGCCCTCGAGCATATTCAAGTGGCCGGTAACATCCTTCAAGATCTCGAAGACGTTGACGCCGGACCACCCGAAGAACCGGTTGGCGCGGCGGGCGCGCTCCTTTGCGACGCGATAGGCCTCGAAGTTGATGCGCCGCGGGTCAGCCGTAAGGTGCGGCTTGATGAGGTCGAGCCATGTCTGCCGGTCGCACACCTCGAAGCCGAGGTGCTCCGGCGTCGTGTCGTGCAGCTTGTGGACGCGGAAGGTGGCGAGGTTGCCGTTGCGGACGACCTTCGTCTCCTCGGCCTCCTCCAACACCTCCGGCTCGTAGTCCAGGTCGGCGATCAGGTTGAAGGGCCAGCTCAGCTCCAGATCAAAGCCGAAGTGATCCGTGAAGCTCTCGCCCTCGGCGATATGCCCCTGCGCGGACCACGCGCGGTGCGTGTCGCTCCAGAAGTGCTCCATCAGCCCGATCCGGTCGACGGGCTGGCGTTTGAGGATGTTGGTGATGCGTTCGACGCCGGTCATCGACATTGGTGTTTTCTACCCTTTCTCGTAGATAATATTAGATTGAAGATTGAAGATTTACGCAACAGGTTAGTAATCTTCAATCTTCAATCTGTAATCTTCAATTAAATTTCTTCCGCGCACACCTCGCGCGCGAGCGTGACCCAGCGGCCCAGACGCCACGGCTGATCCGAGAGCGTGTGGACGTCCTTCATGGCAAATTCGAGCGGACAGCCGCGCGCGGCGCGCACGGTCGCTCGCACATCCTCGCGGATGGCATCCTCGTCCCAGACGGACATGCTGATCTGCGTGGGCGAGGGCTTGCGGCAGAAGATGTAATCCTTGCCCAGCTCCGCGGCCATCACATCCTGGTCGCACCACGGCGACACGGAGAGCCGGCGCAGGTTCGGCAGCCGTTTGATGATCTTGATGCGCTGGTGGATCGGCTCGCAGCAGCCGTAGCAGCTCAGCCCGAAGCGGCTGATGATCGGGACCTGGTAGGGAAAGACGAACTCCTCGAACATTCGGGGCGACACGCCGACCGTCTCCTGCGATTCGGACAGGCCCCACAGGTCGCTGACGCGCACGGGCGCGCCTTTTGCGGCGTCCGGCCCCGGCAGCTCGCGCGTGTAGCCGATGCTGCCGGAGCTGACGTAGTCGTCCTCGTTGTTGGGCGTGAGCAGGCCCTCCGCCTCGAACCAGTCCAGGTAGTGCATGTATTCGTCGCGCAGAAACGCCATCAGCCGATGCAGGCCCGCGGGGTTCTGCACCATCGCGATCATGAGCTGCTCCAGCCCGATCAGGTCGATGGCGGTGATGGTCAGGCCGGTCGTCCACCAGTAGCTCCCGCGCAGGACGACGGGCAGGATGTCGCCGAACAGCTCGTTCAGCAGGGTGGCCCAGCGCGCGGTCTTCTCGCGATCGACGCGCATCTCGCGGAAGTGCAATTTATCAAGGTCATGATCCAGATCTTTGATGGGCGGATCCACTTTATAGCTGCCGAGCCTGCCGTCGTTCTCGCCGCGGCGATGCTCGGTCTGCACCCCGAAGCTGCCCTCCTCGACGAACCAGTGATAGCGGATGCGCGGCTCGACCACGTAATCGTCGCCGACCGATTCGTAGCGGAAGATCAGGTCGCGCAGGCCCCACTCCATGTTGCGGGCCCACGGCTCGTGACACTGGAGCAGCGAGGCGGGCACGCACTCGTTCAGCACGCCGCTCGTTTCGGCCAAAAACATGGCCCGCGGGCTGTCGAGCGACGCGTGCCGCGTCCAGGACTCGCGACGTTCAACCATGACTGGGTCCTGGCTCATCTCGCGCTGCCGTCGATACAGGTCTCGCAACACGCGTACATCGTTCGAATCAACCGTCCACTCGTAAATCTTGCGCATATCACATCACCTGGGAAATGCAATCTGCACGCGCTGCCTGGCAGGGATCTCGACTACGTTGGCGTTCCACAGCGCGTTCTGGCCGAGCGGCCGCTGCATGGCGGTCGAAGGCTCCGCGTATACCCGCACCGAGGCGGGAAAGGCCGTCGGATTGGCCAGTTCGACGACGAG
>MWBF01000207.1 GCA_002068935.1 Chloroflexi bacterium ADurb.Bin325 | reverse complement strand
GACGCACGCAGTCGAAGGGGCGGCCATTTTCGAACCGCCCCGGCGTCCTTCGACTGCGGCTGCACTGCGTGCAGCCTCCGCTCAGGATGCCGTCGCTCAGAGCGCCTCCGCGCAGAAGATCTCTGCTTTCGGCCAGGTTAGGGTTGCTGATCGGCGGTCGGCGCTTGCGCTTCTTCCAGTATTGTGCTTTCATGGACATGCAACCCACCGTGAGGCCAGCCATGTCCCACCGCTTGCATGTCGTCGGGCTGCTCGTCATCGCCTCGCTGCTGCTGCTGCCCGCGCAGCCGCCCGCGGTCGCCCAGGCCGTCTGCGCCGGGGCCATCCCGATTGCCGAGGCGCGCGCCCGCCCGCTCGACGCAGACGTGACCGTCCAGGGCGTCGTCAGCGTGCCCACCGGCGTGTTCACCGACCGGCAGTCCTTTGCGCTGCAAGACGCCAGCGGCGGGATCTACGTCTACGCCGGCCGCGGGATCGGCCAGGCATTGGCCGCCGGCGACGTGGTCTGCGTCAGCGGACGGCTCGCGGAACACCACGGGCTGCGCGAGATCACGCCAGGCCACGCCGCGCAGGTCAGCAAGCTGGGGACGGCCGCCGCGCCGACGCCCCAGGTCGTGCAGCCGGCCCAGGTGGGCGAGGCGACCGAGGGCCGGCTCGTGCAGCTCACCGGACCGGTCTCCCGGCTCGGCGAACGGCGCTTCCGCGTCGGCGGCGTGCTCATCTACCTCACCGAACGGCTGGGGCTGTCCGGCGCGGGCCTGCAGAACGGCTGCCCGGCCACCGTCAGCGGCCTGAGCGCGGACTATGACGGCGCCCAGATCTGGCCGCGCAGCCAGGCCGACATCCGGCCCGGCGCGTGCACTATCGCAGTCCACCCCGCGACGACGATCGCCCGGCTCCAGGGCCCCGGCCCGGCGACGCCATACGACACGGAGACGATCTTCGGCCGGCTCACCGGCTGCGTGACCGGCGTGACCGCGGACGGCTTCTTCCTGCAAGATCCGACGCCGGACGCTGACCCGGCCACCTCCGAGGGCATCTTCGTCTTCCGCTATACCTCCTGGCAGAACCCGCGCGGGCTGACGCCGGGCACGCTGGTCGAGCTGCGCGACTTCCGCGTGCAGGAGTTCTACGACCAGACCGAGATCATCGGCCTGTCCGATGACACGGACGCCTCGTATCGGACGATCGGCCGCTGCCCGCTGCCCGACCCCATCCCCGTCCCGCCGCCGGGCGACCCGGCGCTCGATCCGGCCGCGGCCTACGAGCGGTTCGAGGGGATGCGCGTCAGCGTGAGCTTCGACGGATCGGTCATCGGCCCGACGCACCGCTATGCGTCCCGCTACCCGGCGCGCGACCCTGAGATCGTCCTCCTGGATCGGAGCAGCCCCTACTACGGCCGGCGCGTCTTTGCCGAGTCGGTCGCGCCCGACCGGGCGGCGCTCCTGCCGGAGGGCCGCGGCAGCCTGGCGCTGTCCGGCGGGCTGGGCGTGGATCTGCCCCTGGCCGGCGCGCTGGATCGGATCGCGGCGACCGACCTGACCGGCGTCCTGGCCTATCAGTTCGGCCGGTACGTCCTGCTGGTGGACGACCCCGCGCGGCTCCAGGTGACGGGCCGGCCCGCGCCGACGGCCGCGCTGCCCGCCATCGGCCCCGACGAGTTCGCCATCTGCTCGTTCAACGTGCTGGATCTGTTCGACGCGGTGGACGACGGCGACGGCGACATGGGCGACTGGGCGCCGGCGGATCAGGCCGAGTTCCGCGTGGAACTGGCGAAGCGGGCCGCGGCGATCCGGCAGGCGCTGCAAGGCTGCACGATCGTGGGCCTGCAGGAGGTCGAGGGGAAGGACGCGGTCTGGGCCGCGCTGGCGCAGGCCGCGGGGTCGCGCTATCGTTATGACTACTACGAGAGCGCAGACGTCCGCGACATCACGACGGGCCTGCTCTACGACGCCGGGCGGGTCGAGCTGCGGCGCAGCGCGCCGGCACAGGCCTGCACCGCGACCGACTACGGCGTCGATTATGCGACCGTGCGCGGGCCGCGCGCGACCGAAAATCCCTGCGCCGCGGACGCCTACCCGCTGTTCGACCGGCCGCCCCACGTGGCCGATCTGGTCGTGCGCAACGAGCGCGGCGACCGGGCGCTCGAGGTGCGCGTCGTCGTCAACCACCTCAAATCCAAACGCGGGGACGAGGCCGCCAATGCGCCCCGCCGCGTCCAACAGGCCGCGTTCGTCGCGGGGCTGCTCCCCGCGGCGGATGCCGGCGCGCACGCGGTGGCCCTGGGCGACTTCAACGATCTGCTCGCCTCCGACACGCTCGCGCAGTTTGCGGGCCACGTCAACCTCTTTGCCCGCCACATCCCGCCGGACGACCGCTACACCTACATCTACGAGGGCCGCGCCGAGGCGCTGGATCACTTCGTCGCCACCGCCGGCCTCGACGCCCGCTATCTCGCGGGCGGACCGGTGCACATCAACGCGGACTTCCCGGAGAAGCTGACGCCCGACGCGACGAGCCGGCGCAGCTCAGACCACGATCCGCTGTTCGTGCGCTTTGCCTTCGGGCCCACCGGGGTGAGCGATGCGCTGCTGGGGGCCGTGGCCGGCGCGGCGGGGACTTCGGCCGGCAGACCGGCGCCCGGCGCTCCCCGCCCGCCGGAGCATCAGAGCCAGCGCTTGCGCTTGAAGTAGACGACCAGCCCCACGTTGAGGGCAACCATCAGGAGGAGGGCGAAGCCATAGCCGAGCCGCCACTGTAGTTCGGGCATGTGGACGAAGTTCATGCCGTAGATGCCCGCGATCAGGCTGTCGACCATCAATATAATTGATGCGATAGTTAATATCTTGACGATCTGGTTCAAGTTATTGGATTGGAGCGACAGATAGCTGTCCAGCGCGCTGGACAGCAGGTCGCGATAGGTGTCGATGTGGTCGGTGACGCGCACCAGGTGGTCGTAAACATCCTGGAGATAGGCGATATCGGCCTGGCGGAAGAGGGGCAGTTCGCGGCGCAGCAGCACGTTCAGCACATCGCGCTCCGGCGCAACCACGCGGCGCAGGCCCAACAGGTCACGCTTCAGCCCGAAGATCGTCTGGATCGACTCCTCCTCGTAGTGCACGAAGATGGCGTCTTCCAGTTCCTCCACCTGATCCGCCACCCGATCCATCAGCGGAAAGTAGTCGTCCACGATCGCATCGAGCAGCGCGTGGACGAGCGCGGCCACGCTGCTGCCCAGGGGGCCGCCCGGCGTCTGCCAGCGCGCCAGCGTCTCCTTGACGTGGCGGATCTCGCGGCGGTGCACCGTGACCAGGTAGTTGGCCCCGATAAACAGGTTGACCGGCTCGGTGACGATCCGCCCGTCCGCCGGGTCGAACAGGGCCTCGTAGAAGACGACGAAGTAGTAGCCCGCCGTCCGGCCGCGCCGGGCCGACGTCTCATCGGCCGCGAGCGCCTCCGCGGCCGGATAGGCGTCCACCTTGGGGCGCTCGTGCGAGCGGGTAGCGTCCTCGATGGCGAGCGGGTGGAAGCCGAACTCGTCCGCCAGCAGCGCCACATCCGCCTCCGTGGGGTCCTGGATGTCCAGCCAGACGACGGCGTCGGCCGCGGCGAGCAGGTCGCTGATGGCGGTCAGCGGCAGGTCATGCTTGAACGACCGCCCCTCCAGCACGGTCAACGTGTACACTGCGCCTCCAACAGTTACGGCTCAGATTGTTTGGAAAGTCCCCTGGCGACTGAAGTCACGGCCGCCATTGCCAGGTCTGCCTGCGCAGACTGAGGCCCCCAAGTCCGCAGGGACTTGGATATGGCCGCGGTTTCCAACCACCCGTTTCGGGCTTTTCAGACAGTCTCTCGTCACGCGAGGCTCACGATGCCAGGGACGCCAGCCGCGCCATGCGTCACCCTTGCGGCTGGCGGCCTTGCGTGAGCTCCTCCGCATCGGCCGGCTCGGGCCGCGGCAGGCCGAGCGCCTGCTGCACCTCGATGACGGCGTGATCCACCCACTGCGCCAGCGTCCATTCGGGCGCGGCGACCCATTGCAGCCGCGTGTCGCGCGGGGGCAGCAGCAGCACGGCCGCGGGGCTGGCGTCGATGGCCGCAAAGATCTCGGCGGTCACCTCGCCGTCCATGCCGCCGGGCGTCACGATGTCCGCGGGGCCGAGGATCAGCGCGGCCGTCGCCAGCGCGGCCGCGGCAGGCGGCGCGGCGTCCGTGCCTGCGCCCAGCGCGGCCAGCATCTCGCCCTGCGCGACGGCGTTCAGGCCAACCGGCCGGATGGCCAGGTCCGGGAGCGCGCGGCGCAGCCCGGCAATCAGGGCCGCGCCCGCCACCCCGTTTGCGCCGTCCACGACCGCCACCGTGTCCGCCAGCTCCGCCGCGACGGCAGCCGGCTCAGCCTCGGCCGCGCCGCCTTCGTCATCGGCCGCGCCCTCCTCGCCGGCCGCTGAGTCATCCGCGGCCGGCGGCGGCAACGCCGGCAGATCCTCCCGCCGGTAGCGGAGGGGCGCGGTCGCGGCGATCGGCTCGGCATCGGCAATCGCGGCTGGCTCCGTGATCGGCGGCGGCGCGACGGCGACCGGCGGCGCAAATGCGTGCTGGCGCTCGGCCTCCGCCGCGTCGCGCGCCAGCAGCCGTTCGTCCCCCCGCAGGATCAGCGCATGCGAGACGGCCCACAGCAGCGCGACCGCCGCGCCGGCAATCGCGCCCGCCAGCGCGGCCAGCACGCCGCTCACCGTGGTCGCCGCATCGAGGTTCAGGCCCAGGAAGACGCCGAACCCGAGCGAGAACACGAGCACGGCCGCGCCCAGGAGCACCACGGCAAACAGATAGACGCGGCGGATGCCGGAGGCGCGCTCGTTGTGGCCGCCGGGCGTGTTGAGCCGCGCGCGCACGTGCAGCGGCCACCAGTGGCCCCACCAGCCGGGCGCGCCGACCAGCACCAGCGCGGTGGCGAGCGCAAAGCGCCCCCGCCAGACGGTATCCAGCGCGCCGCCCGCCTGGCGCGCCAGCGCCATCTGGAGGACGAGCTGCACGACCTCGGTCAGGCCGAGCCAGAACGCGGCCAGCGCCAGCGCGGTGATCGTGTAGCGCACGATCCGCCGGATGCGGGCCGTGCGCAGGCTTTCGGCGCTCCGCGCCCGATCCCCTTGGATGCCGCTGCTGAAGACGAGCCACATGCCCAGCATGGCCGGGAAATACGCCAGCGCATGGCCCCACCAGCGGCCCGCGCGCTGGCCGAGGATGAGCAGGATGACGTCGTCGATGAGATAGCCGAGCGCCAGGAGGGTGACGAGCGCGCCGGCCAGCAGCGCGGCGTAGCGCAGGAGCACGCGGCCGAGCGCGTTCATCTCCACCGCGAACGCGGCCGCCGCGCCGGCCATCGGCGCTCGCCACGGCGCGGCCGGCGCCAGCGGCTGGATGCCCAGCGCGATCACCGAGCGGATGAACTCGCCCAGGCCGCCCACGCTGAGGATCAGGCCGCCGGTCGCGGCCAGGTAGGTGTAGGCGCGCCGCCAGAACACGGCCTGCTCGCGGCCCACGTCGCCGTCGCGCACCGTCTCGTAGCGCAGATAGCCCCAGGCCAACAGGGCCAGGAGCGCGGCCGCGGCCTGCGCGATGGGCCAGCCGGGCCGCGGATCATCGGGGCCCAGCCCCAGCAGCGCAAACGCCTGCAGGAGCGCGCCGCGCAACGCCAACACCGCAAACGCCGCGCTCGCGGCCAGCAGGAGCAGCTGGCCGGTGTAGAGGAGCGCCTTGCGCGCGGGCTGCCCGCGCTCCGCCGCGGCCGCCAGCGTCAGCGGCCGCGCGGCGCGGTTCGTCATGCCCCATGCAACGCCGAAGACGGCCGCGCCGATGACCAGCAGCGCCAGCCAGGGGATGTTGGCGATGAGCGCGGCCGGGAGATCCGCAAGCTCGACCCCGCCGGCCCAGCCCCCGGCGACGCCGTGCACGGCCAGCAGCAGCCCGGCCAAAAAAAGCAGCAGCCCGGCGAGGGCCGCCGCATAGAGTGAGCGCCGAACAGTCATGGACACGACTCCCGCGTGAGAGGTGGCTTCTGCTCGATGAGCACGCAGAAACAGTGTACGCTAAAATGGTGCTTGCGGCAACTGGACACGGGAACGCCCTCGGCTCCAGTCGCCGGGAGCCGTCACATTCACGAAGCCCCTGTCCCTGGCTCGGTCGGAGACCGGCCAGAGCAATGGAGACTGGCGCACGTCAGCCTGCGCAGGCAGGCTTCGCAACTGTGGCCGCGACTTCCAGTCGCCGGGGACAGAAAAACCGAACAGCCCCGGAGCGCCTACTTCCAGCGCGTCAGGATGGTCTCCCGCTGGAACAGGGTCACGCCCAGGTACAGCAGGCCCGCATCGAGCACCAGGACGATCAGCGAACTCAGCCAGAAGGTTGTGGCGCTGAGCATGATGAAGCCGGCCATCACGCCGATGAACAGCACCATCAGCGGCAGGATGATGAGGCTGCCGAGCTGCTCGGCGGCGCGCGGGTCCGATGTCCGGCTGCTGACGATGATGCCCACGTTCACGGCCATCACGGTCAGGAGCGGCGACAGCACGAGCAGCGCGATCAGCCACATGGG
>MWBF01000206.1 GCA_002068935.1 Chloroflexi bacterium ADurb.Bin325 | reverse complement strand
CGTCTCGCACGCGTGAATCTTCAATCTTCAATCTTCAATCTTCAATCATGATCGCCTTCGCGCTCCTGACCGTGCTCGGCGCGATCCCGCGCGGGCTGTCGATCAAGCGCCAGTTGCTCGTCTTCTGGCCGCTGGGGGTCATCGCCGCCGCCGCGGCCCTCGTCGCTGCCGCCTTCCCTTCTGAACACCGGCGTCCTGCTGGCATCCAGGAGAGGGGGCGGGGGGGTGAGGCCCGGCTCCGCCTGATGACCGCCGGGCTTCTGGCCGTGTCCCTGGCATTGTCCGTGGCCATGCTGGCCGGGGGCCCGTTCGAGGACTGGCGCGGCGCGGCCGCATATGTGACATCCGCCGCGCCGCACGCGGCGGTCTATTTGCAGTCCGCCTGGGCGCGCGACGCGTTCGCGCATTACTACCGCGGGGACGGCCCGCTCTATGCGCCGCGGGCCGCGCGCGATGGCCGGCCGGGGACATGGGCCACGCAGCCGCCGGACGCGGCCCCGCCCTCCGCATCCGGCGCGGTGCTCGTGGTCAACGCGCACCCGTCGCTCAGCCACGAGGTCGATCCGCTGGTCGCGTGGCTGGCCCGTTGGGGCCAGGCGACCGGCCCGGCCCATCTGTTCCCGCGCCATCTGTCGGTCGCGATCATCGCGCCCGCGGCCGGAGGATAAGAATCTATCCCAAAATTGCTCTGGCCGGTCTCCGACCGAGCCAGGGGCACGGTCAGAGACCGGCCCCAACGGGTTGCCCGCGGCCGGAGGGTAGGCGATTGCAGGTCGCAGATCGCAAGCGCGCGCCTCGCAGGCGCTCCATCGGCCCATGAACACGGCTTCCAGGGGAAAGATGCTCACATCCATTGCGCTCATCCTTTTCTCGATCGCGTGCAGCGTCGCGGGCCAGACCGTGCTCAAGCTCGGCACGACGCAGATGGGCGGCCACGCGGACGCGGGCGTCGAATTCCTGCTGGCCGCGTTCCGCTCGCCGCTCGTCTGGCTCGGCTTCATCTTCTACGGCGCGGGCGCGCTCTCGTGGGTCATCGTCCTGTCCCGCCTGCCGCTCAGCCTGGCCTACCCGTTCCTGGCGCTCAACTTCGTCCTGATCGCCCTCGCCGCGCGCGTCTTCCTGGGCGAGGCCATCCCGCTCTTGCGCTGGGGCGGCATCGGCCTTATCATTGTGGGCGTGCTGCTCGTCGCACGGAGCGTGTGATATCGAAAAGGGAAGATTGAAGAAGGAAGAAGGAAGAACTGTGGGACATTCAAGATTCGAAGAAGAACCCGTCCTGTCGGATAATCTTCCTTCTTCCTTCTTTAACCTTCAATCGTAGGGGGACTATGCGCTATCTGATCACCGGCGGCGCCGGGTTTATCGGCTCACATCTCTGCGAGCTCCTGCTGGCCCAGGGGCACCGCGTCGTCGCAATCGACGATCTCTCGACCGGCCGCATGGAGAACATCGCGCACCTGCGCCCGCTGCCCCACTTCCAGCTCGTGCGGGAAAACATCAACAACGAGCAGGTGCTCGACCGCCTGACGAGCGAATCGGACGTGGTCGTCCACCTGGCCGCGATGGTCGGCGTTCAGCGCATCGTTGAAGATCCCGTGCGCACCATCCGCACGAACATCATGGGCACCGAGGCCGTGCTGGCCGCGGCCTACCGCTACGGCTGCAAGGTGCTGATCGCCTCCACCTCCGAGGTCTACGGCAAGGGCGTGCGCGTGCCGTTCACCGAGGACGACGACCGCCTGATGGGCCCGACGACCCGCAGCCGCTGGGCCTATGCCGAATCCAAGGCCGTCGACGAGTTCCTCGGCCTGGCCTACTACCACCAGTTCAGCCTGCCCGTGGTGGTCATGCGCTTCTTCAACACGGTCGGCCCGCGGCAGACGGGACGCTACGGCATGGTCGTCCCGCGCTTCGTGCGCCAGGCGCTGGCGGGCGAGCCGCTCACCGTCTACGGCGACGGGACCCAGACGCGCTGCTTTGCGGACGTGGCCGACGTGACCCGCGCGGTCGCCGCGCTGGCCGAACACCCGGCCGCGCCCGGCCAGGTCTTCAACGTCGGCGCGACCGAGGAGGTCACCATCCGCGGGCTGGCCGAACGCGTGCTCGCGCTGACCGGCAGCCGCTCCGAGATCCGCATGGTCGCGTATGACGACGCCTACGGCCCCGGCTTCGAGGACATGCAGCGTCGCGTGCCCAGCATCGCCCGGCTCCACGCGCTCATCGGCTACGTCCCCCGCTGTTCCCTGAACGACACGTTGCAGCGGGTGATCGAGTACGAACGGTCGCAGGTTTGAAGGTTGTAAGTTATAAGGTTGAAGGTTGCAGGTTCGCATACAAAAGGCATTAACTTTCAACCTGCAACCTTCGAACCTGCAACATCAACTTGCGACCTTCAACCTTATAACCTTAAACCGTCAGGGGAGTATCACGATGGCAACGATTGAGCGCTTCGAAGACATCGAGGCGTGGAAAGTCGCAAGAGCCTTGACGCAGCAGGTATATCAGGTCTCCCAACGTGGGGAATTTGCCCGGGACTATGGGCTACGGGACCAGATGCGGCGCGCAGCAGTCTCGATTATGTCTAATATCGCCGAGGGGTTCGAAAGCCGGACAACGGCATTGTTCGTGGACTATCTCGGCCGGGCCAAGGGTTCGGCCGGCGAGTTGCGCGCCCAGCTCTACGTTGCGCTCGATGCTGGCTACATCTCGCAGGAGGAGTTTAACCGCCTTAAGTCGGAGGCCGCGCTCTGTAGTCGGCTGGTAAGCCGCTTCATCAGCTATCTCGACGCTCAACCCAACGCCCGTCGCACGCGTGAATCCGCTGCCGAATACGAGATATCCGTCCCATGACCGACAACCTGCAACCTGCAACCTTTCAACCTGCCAACTTCGCCCTCATCGGCGCGGCCGGCTACATTGCCCCGCGCCATCTGGCCGCGATCCGCGACACGGGCAACGTGCTCGTCGCCGCGGTCGACCCCAAGGACGCGGTCGGCGTGCTGGATCGATACAGCTACGACACGCGCTTCTTCACCGAGATCGAGCGGTTCGACCGCCATCTGGAGAAGCTGCGCCGGGGGCCGGCGGAGGGCCGCGTGCACTGGGTCAGCATCTGCTCGCCCAACTATCTGCACGACGCCCACTGTCGGCTCGCGCTGCGCGTCGGCGCGGACGTCATCTGCGAGAAGCCAATCGTCATCAACCCGTGGAACCTGGACGCGCTGGAGGAGCTCGAGGCCGAGACCGGCCGCGCCATCCACACCGTGCTCCAGCTCCGCGTGCACCCCCAGCTTCTCAAGCTGCACGAAAGCTTGCGGGCCGCGGGCCGCCAGGCCGGCCAGCACGATGTCGTCCTGACCTACATCACCGCCCGCGGCCCGTGGTATCACGTCTCCTGGAAGGGCGCGGTCGAGAAGTCGGGCGGCATCGCGCTCAACATCGGCGTCCACTTCTTCGACCTGCTGCTGTGGCTCTTCGGCGGGTCAGGTCGCCAGGCCGGCGCTCTCCAGGTGCATCACGCGGACCCGCAGCGCATGGCCGGCTTCCTGGAGCTGGAGCGGGCGCGCGTCCGCTGGTTCCTCTCCGTCGACCCGGCAGACCTGCCCTTCCCGGTCGAGCCGGGCGTGCGCAGCACCTTCCGCTCCATCACCGTCGACGGCGAGGAGGTCGAGTTCACCGAGGGCTTCACCGGGCTGCACACGCGCGTCTACGAGGAGACCCTGGCCGGCCGCGGCTTTCGCATCGCGGACGCCCGCCCCGCCATCGACCTGGTCTACCGCATCCGCACCGCGGAAGTGCGGGCCGACGGGATCCTCGATGCGCAGGTCGCCCATCCGCACCTGCTCAATCGATGATCCCAATGCCCGCCGCGCCTCGACCGTGCAAACCCATAATCTTCAATCTCTAATGACAAAGCCGTGCTATAATAGAGGAAAAGTAGGAGCGTGACTGGCATGACGATCGAGTTGGATATACCTGAGGAATCACTTCTGGCGCTCAAGGTGTCACCGGACAAGGTAGGCGAAACACTGCGCATGGCCGCAGCCATCAAGCTCTTCGAAATGGGACAGCTTTCATCCGGCGCCGCAGCGCGCCTGGCCGGCGTACCGCGCACCGTATTCCTCTTTCGCCTGGCCGACTACGGAGTCGACACCTTCAAGCTGACCGCCGAAGACCTGAACCGGGAGACGCGTCTTGCCTGATGTGATTTGCAACACATCGCCCCTGCAGTATCTCTATCAGATTGGGCGCCTGGAACTGCTGCCAAAACTGGCACACCCTGTGATTGTGCCTACTGCGGTCGTTGACGAACTGGCAGCCGGCCGAGCCGCTGGCCTGGCCCTTCCTGATCCTACGGTGTTGGACTGGGTGCTCATTCGACGCCCTGTAAGCGAGCAGGCCGTACGGCTGATCACCGACCTTGGTCCTGGCGAGACCGAGGTCTTGATGCTGGGCCTCGAACGGCCCGGATCACTCCTCGTCCTTGATGATAGTCTCGCGCGCCGCGTTGCCGAATCGCTGGGATTGCGGTTCACCGGCACCCTGGGGCTGCTGCTCGATGCTAAACACGCGGGGTTCATCCCGGCCGTCAGGCCATTGCTGGATCAGTTGCAGGAGCTCCGCTTCCGATTCGCGCCGCACACCCGCCAGGCTGTTTTGGAGCTGGCCGGCGAATGAGCGCAGGTTGAGTTGACGCCCTGATCCGCCGCAGCCTCGTCCGCCTGGCTCCATTCGCAACCGTCTTCGTCGCATTCGTCGTCTTCGTGTCATTCGTAGCAAACGTCGCTGCCGGCCTGCGAATCTGCACGATGTGCTTACAGCCGAGACCGGAACCCTGGCCGAGGTATTGGAGGAGGCCGGTTACGCCCCAAGGGGCCAGCGATGGATCAGCCCAACCTGGATCGCACTCGAAAGACAGTCCGTTCCGTTGGAGACTTGAGATGCCACGTATGACGCCTGTCCATTGGCCGACCCTGGAGCAAATCTTCGAGGTGAATTTCTTGCGTCTGGGCAATCTTCAATCTTCGATCTTCAATCGCGTCGAACATGACCAACCTGCAACCTGCTAACCTGCAACCCGTCACCCTCATCCAGCCGACGCGCGGGCTCGCGTCGCTCCAGCTGCGCGCGGTCTGGCAATACCGCGAGCTGCTCGGCTTCCTGGCCTGGCGCGACGTCAAGGTGCGCTACAAACAGACCGCGCTCGGCGTCGCCTGGATCGTCCTCCAGCCGCTCCTGAGCACGGTGGTCTTCACCGTGATCTTCGGAGCCTTGCTCAACGTGCCGTCCGACGGCGCGCCCTACGCGCTGTTTGCGCTGGCCGCGCTCGTCCCGTGGCAGTACTTCTCCGGCAGCCTCTCTCGCGTGGGCACGAGCCTGGTCAGCAGCGCCAACCTGATCTCCAAGGTCTATTTCCCGCGGCTGATCATCCCGCTCTCCGGCGTCATCTCGACGCTGGTCGACTTCGCGGTGGGGTTTGCGGTCCTGCTCGTGCTGCTGGCCGTCTACCGCGTGCCGCTATCGCCCAACGTGCTCTGGCTGCCGGCCTTCCTGTTGCTCGCGGTCATCACCGCGCTCGGCTTCGGCCTCTGGCTGGCCGCGCTCAACGTGAAATACCGCGACGTCAACTACCTGATCCCGTTCCTGTTGCAGCTCTGGATGTATGCGACGCCGGTCGTCTTCGGGGCCACGCTGATCCCGGCGCGCTACCGCTGGCTCATGGCGCTCAATCCGATGACCGGCGTGGTGGAGGGATTCCGCTGGGCCCTGCTCGGCGGCGTGCTCGACACCGCCTATGCGCCCGGCCCGCTGACCGCGGTGTCGGTCGCCATCTCGCTCATCGTGCTGGTCACCGGCGTGGTTTTCTTCCGTTCGACAGAAAAAACCTTTGCGGATATAATCTAACCCAATGAATCTTCGATCTTCGATCTGTAATCCGTAATCCATGTCCGACATCGCCATCCGGGTCGAAAACCTCTCCAAGCTCTACCGCATCGGCGCGCTCCAGCAGCGCCACGACACCCTGCGCGATGCGCTGAGCGGCGTATTCCGCCGCGGGCATTCCTCCGCCGCCGCCAACGAGCTCTGGGCGCTCAAGGATGTCTCCTTCGAGGTCAGGCGCGGCGAGGTGGTGGGCATCATCGGCCGCAACGGCGCGGGCAAGTCGACGCTGCTCAAGATCCTCTCGCGCATCACCGAGCCCACCGGCGGCCGGGCGGAGATCCACGGCCGGGTCGGCTCGCTGCTGGAGGTGGGTACCGGCTTCCACCCGGAGCTGACCGGCCGCGAGAACATCTTCCTCAATGGTGCGATCCTGGGCGTGACCAAGCCCGAAATCCGCGGCAAGCTCGACGAGATCATCGCCTTCGCCGAGATCGAGAAGTTCATCGACACCCCGGTCAAACGCTACAGCTCCGGCATGTACGTGCGGCTCGCCTTCGCCGTGGCCGCGCACCTGGACCCGGAAATCCTTATTGTCGATGAAGTCCTTGCCGTCGGCGATGCCGCATTCCAGAAGAAATGCCTCGGGAAAATGGGCGAAGTCGCGCGCGGCGGCAGGACGGTCCTGTTTGTCAGCCATAACATGGACGCGGTTTCCCGGCTGTGCGG
>MWBF01000205.1 GCA_002068935.1 Chloroflexi bacterium ADurb.Bin325 | reverse complement strand
GCGTGCTGGAGCAGGCCGGCGCGGGCCGCGCCTTCCGGATCGTGGGTCGCGACGAGCTGGGCGGCTGGTGGCAGGTCTGCTGCACCGCGGACGGCGGCCTCGGCTGGATCGCCGCGGCGCTCGTCCAGGTGGAAGGCGCGGTCACCGATGTGCCGGTCGTGATGGGAGAATGAGCGTGGTTGCATTGAGCAAGAAGATCTGCCTCCTGGGCGATTTCGCGGTCGGCAAGACCAGCCTGGTGCGCCGATTTGTCTATAACCTGTTCGACGATAAATATCTGAGCACCATCGGCGTGAAGGTCAGCCGCAAGGCGATCGCGCTGCCGGGCGACGGCGAGGTGACGGAGCTGACGCTGATGGTGTGGGATCTGGCGGGCGGCGAGGAGTTCGACCAGGTGCGGGCGAGCTATCTGCGCGGCGCGGCCGGCGGCATCCTCGTCTGCGACCTGACGCGGCCCACCACGCTCCTCAGCCTGGCGAACTATGCGCGCGATCTGCGCCGGGCCAACCCGGCCGCGCAGATCATCGTGGCGGCGAACAAGCAAGACCTGGCCGCGCAGCAGCGGATCGCCGAGGAGGAGGTGAGCGCGCTCGCGGAGCAACTGGTTGCGCCCTACGTCCTGACCAGCGCCAGGACGGGCGACTGCGTCGAAGAGACGTTCCGCTATCTGGGGCGGCTCCTGCTGGAGCGCTGATGGAGACAGAGTTCGTGCATGAGTCCGTGATGCAGGCAATCTTGCGCGATCGGCGGATCGGCTATGCGATCACTGACCGCGACTTTAACGTGTTGGAGGTGGGCGATCCGGGCGTGGGCGCGACGGATCTCGTGGCCGGCGCGGCGGGCTGCAACCTGATCGCGGAGACGCCCGAGCTGGTCGGCTGCGAGACGGCCCTGGCCGAGGTGCTGGCCGGCAGTCTGTCGCACTTCCAGTTGCCCTGGGTCAACCGCGAGCTGGCCGACGGCCGCCTGGCCTATCTGACCATGACCGTGCTGCCCGCGCGCGGCCCCGCGGGCGATATCACGGGGCTGCTCCTGGTCGTGCAGGATGTGTCCGAGATGGGCCACCTCGACCAGCGCATCACGCAGCAGCGCAACGAGCTGCGCCTGTTGGAGGAGAAGCTGCGTCGCCAGAACATGCAGCTGGAGGCGCAGAACGCGGAGCTGCGCCGGCTGGACGAGGCGAAGTCGGCGTTCCTCTCGATCGCGGCGCACGAGCTGCGCACGCCCCTGGCCGCGATCCGCGGCTATCTGGAGCTGCTGCTCGACCAGGAGGCCGGCCCGCTGACCCAGCCGCAGGCCGACTATCTTCAGATCGTGGACAGCAGCGCCCAGCGCCTGTTGCGTCTCAGCAACCAGCTCCTCGATTCGACGCGGCTCGAGATGGGGCGGCTGGATTTGACCCTGCAACGGATCGACCTCGCCGCGATCCTGCGCGACACGATCCGCGAGCTCGCCCCGCACTTTGCGGCGAAAGCGCAGCACGTCCGCGCGCAGATCGCGGCCGACCTGCCCGCCTGTCTGTGCGACGCGGTCCGCGCGGCCCAGGTCGTGAGCAACCTGCTGGACAACGCCAGCAAGTACTCGCCGCCGGCCTCCACGCTCACTGCCACGCTCCGACGGGCGAACGAAGACGGGTTCGTGCAACTGGCGGTGCATGACGAGGGCAGCGGCATTGCGGCCGAGGCGGCGGACAGCCTGTTCACTCCCTTCTATCGCGGGCCGGCCGCGCGGCAGGGGGCCGCGCCGGGCGCCGGCCTGGGCCTGTACATCGCCCGCTCGCTGGTCGAGCTGCACGGCGGACGCCTCTGGTTCGAGAGCGCCCCCGGGGCGGGCAGCACCTTCTACGCCACCTTCCTGGTTGCCGATCCCCCGTCGGCCGCCTGACCGTTTCGCAGGGATGGGCCGCGGCGGCCGACACTACAGATCGTCGCACGCGGCCGTCGTAATGATGTTCTTAATCCTGCCATAATATGCTGTAGATAGCCGTCGCCCAAGCAGATTTACGGCAGGAGAGAGATATGTCTGTTGTCATTCGTAAACTTGCGAATCTGAGCACAACGCTTGAAAATAAGTTGAAGACCGTCGGAATCAGGGATAGCGATGATCTGCTGCGGGCCTGCAAATCCGCGGGAGCCATCGAACACCTGGCTGCGTCCGTGGGCGTGGAGGCGCGGGAGATCACCCACCTGGTCCACCGGGCGGAGCTGGCCCGCATACGCGGCATCGGCGACGCGTATGCGCAGTTGTTGGAAGCGGCCGGCGTGCGCACCGTGGGCGAGCTCGCGACGCGCTGCCCCGAAGACCTGCGGGACCAGTTCAGCCGCATCAACGACGAGCAGAAGCTCGTCGGGCGGGTGCCGGCGCTCGCGATGGTCAACGGCTGGGTCACGAAAGCCCAGCGGCTCCACAAGCCGTCGGAGTGATGCTATAATCCAGGGGACGGACGTCCACGGGCAGGCCCCGGGACGCCGTCCCCGGACTGCCACGCGGCGATCCTTTTCTTGTTTCACATCACCACAGGAGGACTTATGCTTAAGGAGTTTCGCGATTTCATCAACCGCGGCAATGCCATGGATCTGGCGATCGGCGTCATCATCGGCGCGGCCTTCGGCGCGATCGTCAACTCCATCGTGAACGACCTGTTGATGCCGTTGATCGGCATCATCATCGGCGGCATCGACTTCACCAGCCTGATGCTGCAAGTCGGCAGCGCGCAGTTGATGTACGGCAACCTCATCCAGGCAATCATCAACTTCCTGATCATCGCGTTCGTGCTGTTCCTGATCGTGCGCGAGCTCAACAAGCTGAAGAAGGAGCCGCCCGCGGCCCCGCCTGCCCCGTCCGCCGAGGAGACGCTGCTGACGGAGATTCGCGACCTGCTCAAGCGCGGCTGATCCGGCGTCCCGTTCAGAGATATAGCGCCCCGCTGTCGGCCCCCGGCCGGCGGCGGGGCGTCGTTTTGCCATAATTTGACCGCACCAGGGTTGCGACCCGCTGGGGCCGGTCTCGCTGGGGCCGGTCTCCGACCGTGCCCCTGGCTCGGTAGGCTCAACGCAGTTGAGCATGACCGGCCAGAGCAATTGCCGGATAGATTCTAATTTGACCGCACCGCGGTTGCGGCGTACAGTGCGGCCAGGAGGAGGCGCATGGCGACCAAGAGCGATATCGAGCGTTATTTGGAGAACCTGGCCGAGGAGCGCAACGCGGTGACGCTGTATGAGCGACTCGCCGAGGCCGAACGCCAGCCCGAGCTGGCCGCGGTGTACCGCAAGCTGGCCGATTCGGAGCGGCAGCACGTGGAGTTTTGGGCCGCCAGGCTGCGCGCGGCCGGCGCGCAGGTACCCCCGTTTCGCCCAAGCTGGCGCACGCGCATCCTGGGCGGGCTGGCCGCGCGCTTCGGGACGGCCTTCGTGCTGCCGACGCTGACCGAGATCGAGAACCGCACGGGCAACCAGTATGAGGGCCAGCCGGACGCCGGTGAGCTGTCGGCGCACGAGAAGTCGCATGCGCGCACCTTCCGCTATCTGTCGCATGCGACGCGCGGGCTGGAGGGCAGCGCGCTCGCGCGCTTCGAGGGCCGCCATCGCGCGGCGGGCGGCAATGCGCTGCGCGCCGGCGTGCTGGGCGCTAACGACGGCCTCGTCTCGGTCTTCAGCCTGGTCATGGGCGTGGCCGGCGCGGGGGTGGGGAGCCGGGCGATCCTGCTGACGGGCCTGGCCGGGCTGCTGGCGGGCGCGCTCTCCATGGCGCTGGGCGAATGGCTGTCGGTGCAGAGCTCGCGCGAGCTGTATCAGCATCAGATCGACATCGAGCGCCAGGAGCTGACCGAGATCCCGGAGGAGGAGATGGCGGAGCTGGCGCTCATCTATCAGGCGAAGGGGCTGAAGGCAGAGGCCGCAAGCGAGATGGCGCGGCGGCTGCTCTCCGACCAGGAGACCGCGCTCGATACGCTGGCGCGCGAGGAGCTGGGCATCGACCCGCAGGAGCTCGGCGGTTCGGCGTGGGAGGCCGCGCTGGCCTCCTTCTTCCTGTTTGCGCTCGGCGCGCTCGTGCCCGTCTTCCCCTACATCTTCCTGACGGGCACGCCCGGCATCATCGTGAGCACGGCCGTCAGCGCGGCGGGGCTGTTCGCCATCGGCGCGGCGATCACGCTGATGACCGGCCGCAACCCGCTCATGTCGGGCCTGCGCCAGGTGCTCTTCGGCCTGGCGGCCGCGGGGATCACCTTCGGCGTCGGCTGGCTGATCGGGGTCAACGCGGGGTGAGGCCCTGCTTCGTCGCGAGCAGGGGCACGGTCGGAGACCGGCCCCTGCGTCGCTCCGGAGAGGGCGGGTGAGGCCCTATTTCGTCGCGAGCAGGTAGGTCACGCCCTCCGGCCCGGCCATCGTGCCGTGCAGCACGCCCTGGGGCACCTGCGCCCGGTCGCCCGGGCCCAGCGCCAGCAGGCGCTCCTCTGCGGGCAGGACGAGCGTCAGGTCGCCGGCGACGACGACCAGCAGCTCCGGGTAGATGTGCGCGTGGGGCGGGTAGCCGGTGGCCGGCTCGTTGCTCCAGCGCACGACCTGATAGCCCGCGCCGGCCAGCTCAGCGCGCAGCGCATCCTCGTGCGGCCGGCCCGGCCCCTCCCACAGCGTCACCCGCACGGTGGGCCGGTCGAAATGCGGGAACGGCAGCACCTTGGCCCGGTTGCTCATCGGGCTTATCCCGGCGCGCCCGGCAGCCGATCCAGCACCCGGCCGATGGCCGGCGTCGCATAGCCGCCCAGCGCCTCGACGCGCGCGGCGAACGCGGGGTCCCGGATGATCGCCAGCAGCGGCGCGAGCAGGGCCGACTCGTAGAAGCGCTCCGGGATGACCAGGTCGTACCGCTCATGATCCAGGGGCACGAAGTCGAGGTCGAGCGCGCGCGCGGCCGCGAGGATGCCCATGCCGCAGTCCGCTGCGCCGGAGGCCACGGCCGCGGCCACCGCGAGGTGCGTGAACTCCTGCCGTTCGTAGCCCTGGACGACGCGCGGGGAGATGTCCGCCTGGCGCAGCCGGAAGTCCAGCAGGACGCGCGTGCCGGCCCCGCGCTGCCGGTTGATGAACGTCACGTCGGGCCGCGCCAGGTCGCTGAGGCTGCGGATGCCCTTCGGGTTGCCGCGCGGGACGATCAGGCCCTGCTCGCGCTCCACGAAGCCGAGGAGGACGACGGGCGTCTGGGGGAGCAGGCGGCGGATGTAGGCGGTGTTGTAGTCGCCCGTCGCCTCGTCGAGCAGGTGTGAGCCGGCCAGGTGGGCCTCTCCGCGGGCCAGCGCCAGCAGCCCGCCCAGGCTGCCGACGTTGGCGGACGACAGGGTGTGGCCCGGATAGCGCTGGCCCAGCTCGTCGGCCAGCAGGTCGAGCGTCAGGTCGTGGCTGCCGATGGCGACGATCGTGCGGCGCAGCGCCTCCGGCGCGCGCAGCAGGTGCACCGTCACGGCCGCGCCCGGCTCGTAGCCCTGATCCCCGCGCGGGATGCGCACGATGCCGTCCGCGCGCACGAGCGACATGAGCACGCCCGACCCGCCGGGCAGCGGCGTTGCGACGATGCGCTCGCCCACCTGGCCGAGCGTGACGCGCAGGAACTCCTCGTCGCCCTGCGGGCTGACGACCTTGCGCGTGAGCGCGGCCTCGACCGTCGGCCGCTCGGCCTCGGGCCGGCCGAGCCAGGCCGCGACCGTCGGCCCGACCAGGAGCTCGCAGGTCAGGGCCGTGGACACGGGATAGCCCGGCAGGCCGATGATGGGCACGCGGCGCGCCTCGGCCAGGGACGCCGCATCGCCCGGCAGCGTCAGGATGCCCAGGATGACCGGGTGGCCGGGGCGGATGGCGATGCCGTGGACGAGCAGCTCGCCCAGCTCCGCGACGATGCGCGCGGTGAAGTCCTCCGAGCCGGCGGATGACCCCGCGTTGACGATCACCAGGTCGTGTGTCGCGGCGGCCTCGAGCACGCGGTCGCGGATCGCGGCGTAATCGTCGGCCAGCGGCGACAGCCGCGTCGGCAGTCCGCCCCACTCCGTGACCATCGCGGCGATGACCAGCGAGTTGTATTCGACGATGTCGCCGGGCTTGAGGTCGCTGCCCGGCGCGACCAGCTCGGTGCCGGTCGGCTGGATGGCGATGCGCGGGCGGCGGCGCACGTTGAGCCGGGTGTGGCCCGCGCCCGCGGCCGCGCCGATGTCCTGGGGCCGCAGCCTGTGGTTTGCGGGCAGGATCAGCTCGGTCGCGACCATATCCTCGCCCATGGGCCGGACGTGCTGCCAGGGCGCGACCGGCGCGAGGATCTCGATCTCAGCGCCGTCCGCGGTCTGCACCGGCTGGACGTCCTCCACCATGATGACCGCGTTAGCGCCGGGGGGCAGGGGGTCGCCGGTATCGACATAAAATGCGCGACCTGCACGGCCGGCCGCGCCCACGGCCAGCCGGAGGGGCTGCGCCTCGCTTGCGCCGCGCGTGTCTTCCGCGGCGACCGCATAGCCGTCCATCGCGGCCGCGTGATAGTGGGGCGAGGAGATGCGCGCCCAGACCGGCTCCGCGGTGACGCGGCCAGCCGCGGCCTCTAACGTGACCCATTCGCCGGGCAGGGGGCCGGCCAGC
>MWBF01000204.1 GCA_002068935.1 Chloroflexi bacterium ADurb.Bin325 | reverse complement strand
CTCGGCGGCCAGTTGACCGCCGACAAAGCCCGTCGCGCCGGTGACGAGCGCCTTCACAGCGGCTTCTCGTAGATGCGATAGGTCTTGTAGCGCGTGCCGCCGAGCCGTTCGATGATCTGGTTCATCATCGTGTTGTTTTCCAGGATCCACGAGCCTTCGAGCCGCTTATAGCCGCGCTTGAGCGCGGTCCTGGCCGTCTCGAGATAGAAGATGGCGTCTGCCCCGCGGCCGCGATACTCCTCGATCATGCCCATGGCGATCAGCCGCACCTGGTCGATCTTGCGCCGGCACCACAGGAACTTGAGCAGGCCGAAGGGCCACATGCGCCCGCCGCCGGAGGCGCGCAGCGCCTGGTGCAGGTCGGGCAGCGTCAACGACACGCCCGCGGGCTGGCCGTCCTGCGTCTCCGCGATAAAGATCAGCTCCGGGTCGATCAGCGGCTTCAGCCCCTTGACCAGGTGGTCGATCTCCGCATCCGTCATGGGGACGAAGCCCCAGTTGCGCTGCCAGGCGCGATTGTAGGCCTCTTTGAAGAATTCAACATCCCTATCGAAATTCTTCATATCGAGCTTGCGAACTTTCAAGCCCCGCTTCTCCATGGCCTTCTGCGCCACGTGGAAGACCTTCTCCGGCGCGTCGCGCAGCCTCTGCTCGATATCGTAGATCCAGGCGTACAGATCCATCGCCTTGACATAGCCGCGGCGCTCGATGAGCGCAGGGTAATAGCGCGGGTTGTAGGTCATCATTACCATGGGCGGCTCGTCGAACCCGTCGATCAGCGTGCCGACCTCGTCGTTCATGGAGAAGTTGAGCGGCCCGCGCATGACCGTCATCCCCTGGCCGCGACACCACGCCTCGGCCGCGTCGAGCAGGGCGTCGGCCACGGCCTGGTCGTCGATGCACTCGAAGAAGCCGAACGCGCCCATCAGCTCGTGGTGGACCTCGTTGTGCCGGTCGTTGATGATGGCGCCGATCGTGCCGACCAGCTCGCCGTCGCGCCGCGCGAGAAAGAGCTGGAAGCGGCTGTGCTCATAGAGCGGGTTCTTCCTGGGATCTAGATAGTCGCGGCGTTCTTCGATCAGCGGAGGGACCCAGTTGGGGTCACCGCGGTAGAGCTTGAAGGGAAAGCGAATATACTCCAGCAGCCCCTTCTTATCCGTAACAGGCTGGACGGTGATCGTGCTCATGATCTCCCCGCTGTCGTGGTTTAGCGTCTATCCGGAAACTCGCTCCGGTTTGCCTCACCCCCCATCCCCCTCTCCTGACGTGCGAGCCGAAGGCTCGCCCAGCGTCAGGAGAGGGGGAGTCGAGGGGGTGAGGTCGGCCACTCAGCAATCCTCGGATGGTTCTTGGTTTGCTGTGCGCCGCGTGGCGTCCCTGGATATCCCGGATCTGGAAGGCCGTTGCGAAGGCTCGGCCGTATTGTACCACAGCCGGTGTGCAGGGCAAACGGTTAAGCGCCGATGGCGCGCTTTTCTGTGGGGCCGGCCTCTGCCCCCCCCCGGCTCGGTAGCCTCAGCGCAGTTGAGCACGACCGGCCAGAGCAATTCGCGGGGTCGATTTCAGCGGGCCGCGCACATCTCTGCCAGCAGCGCGCGCGCCAGCAGCTTGCTGTCCAGCATGTACTCGTGCTCCAGGACCGGGCCGACGCACGCGGGACAGCCGTTCTCGCACGGGCACGCCTGCACCAGGTCGTGGGCCGCGGCCAGGATCTCCGGCAGCGAGGCGAAGAGCTGCTCCGCATGCCCGACGCCGCCCGGCGCGTGCTCGTAGACGGTGATGGTCGGCAAGGCGGTCGTGGGGCTTTGCGGCTCCGGCACGACGCCCAGATCGCGCGGGTCGCACATCAGGAACAGCGGCGCGACGCCCGCCAGCAGCGCGGCCACCCCGCCCAGCCCGGAACGGGTGCGCACGCTGGCCTCGGCCAGCCGGTGGCACGAGGCGCACAGCGTCACCAGGTTGGGCAGCCGGTTGGCGACCTGCCAGGCCAGCTCCGCGGGCAGCCCCTCGCGCAGATGCTCGTGCGCGACGAACGCGCGGAAGGGGATCTTGTGATGCACGTCGTGCTGGCGGCCGGCCGGCTCGGCCGCGCCGCAGCTCTGGCAGCGGTAGCCGTCGCGCTGGCGCACGGCCGCGCGCTGCGCCGGCCAGTTCGGCCCGTAGTCGTTCGGCGCGGACAGCCATGCGCCGCTCGCCTTCAGCTTCTCGATCAGCGCCTCATGCAGCGTGAGCCAGCAGCCCTGCGTGTCGAGGGTCTGCTCCGGCAGGTCGATCTGGCCGAAGCCGAGCATCTCGCCCGTGCTGCGGCGCAGGACGCGATAGCCCGACGCCTGGCGGGTCACCCGCACGTCGCCCCAGGCCCCGGTATAACCCCACGCATGCTGCGCGGGGGTCGCGTCGCGCTCTTCCGCTATGCGCAATATCTGGATGCCCTCGCCGACGACGGGGCGTGTGTAGTAATCGACCGTCACGCGCCTGACGTGCGCGACGCCGTCCTCCCAATCCAGGCGCTCGACCAGGTAGCTGACGCCCTCGTGGAGGTAGATGGCGCCGGTGTAGAGGAAGACCGGCGCGCTGTGGCGATCCATCTCGCCGATGATCTGGGGCCGGCCCGCCTCGTCCGTCGTCTGGATGACCACCCGCTCTGGCTCAGCGCTGCGCAGGCTGACGTTGTTGGCCGGGCTGCCGTCGCCGGCCCAGAAGCACCGGCCGTCGGCCTCGTAGAGCTGCCCGGCTGCGACGAGCTCATGCAGCAGGCCGCGCGTCCGGGCCGAGCCGAGCTCGCGGTCGTCCGCGCGCAGGGGCAGCTCCGCGGCCGCGCAGAGCAGGTGGCTGGCGAGGATGATCTCGTTGTCGGGGTCGAGCCGCGCGTGCTCCGGGCTCTGGCCGAGCAGCCAGTCCGGGTGCGCGACGATGTACTGATCCAGCGGCTCCGCGCTCGCGACGAGCAGCCCCACGGATGCGCCCTGCCGCCGGCCGGCGCGGCCCATCTGCTGGCGGGCGCTGGCGATCGTGCCGGGATAGCCGGCCAGCAGCGCGGCGTCGAGCTGGCCGATGTCGATGCCGAGCTCCAGCGCGTTCGTCGCGACGACCCCGCGCACCGCGCCCTCGCGCAGCCCCTTCTCGATGGCGCGACGCTCCAGCGGCAGATAGCCGCCGCGGTAGCCGCGGATCGTCGCGGCCAGCCCCGCGCTCCGCTCGCGCGCATGGGCGACGATCAGCTCGGTCGCCAGCCGCGTGCGCGCAAAAACGATGGTCTGCACGTCCTGTTCGATGAAGTGGGAGGCCAGCTCGGCGGCCTCCTGGAGGCTGCTCCGGCGGATGCCGAGGGCCGGGTCCAGGAGGGGCGGGTTGTAGAAGAGGATGTGTTGCGCGCCGTGGGGCGCGCCGTCCAGCTCCGGGCCGATGACCGTCACGGCCGCGCCGACCAGGCGCTCGGCCAGCGCCTGCGGGTTGGCGATGGTCGCGGAGGCCAGGAGGAACTGCGGGTCGCTGCCGTAGAAGCGGCAGATGCGGCGCAGCCGGCGCAGCACGTTGGCGACGTGCGAGCCGAAGACGCCCCGGTACACGTGCATCTCGTCGATCACGACGATGCGCAGGTGGGCGAAGAACTCGGCCCAGCGCGTGTGCTGGGGCAGGATGCCCATGTGCAGCATGTCGGGGTTCGACAGGATGATCTGCGCGGCCTCGCGGATACGGCCGCGCTGCGCGCTCGGCGTGTCGCCGTCATAGGTCGCGGCGGTCAGCGCCGCGGCCACATCCGTAGAGTCGCGTCGAGCTGTCGCCGCGGCCGCGGTCGGGAAAGGCGTCCGGCTGCGCCTGCCGCGCGGGGGCGCAGGCTCCGGCGCGAGGCCGCCGTTCAGGAAATCGAGGAACGTGCGCAGCTCCGCCAGTTGATCCTGCGCCAGGGCCTTGGTCGGGAAGAGGTAGAGCGCGCGCTCCTGCGGGCTGGCCAGCAGCCGGTTCAGGACGGGCAGATTGTAACAGAGCGTCTTGCCGCTCGCCGCGGCGGTGACGATCGCGGTGTGCTCCCCGACCAGGCCCGCGCCGATCGCGGCGGCCTGGTGCAGGTAGGGCGCGGCGATGCCGCGCGCGGCCAGAGCCGCGATCAGCCGGGCGTCCAGCCCCTCCGGGAAGTCGGCGTGGCGCGGCGGCCGCGCGGGAAGCTGCTCCCACCGGACGATGTTGCGCATGAAGCGCGGGTTGAGCCGCAGGGCTTCGAGGGCGCGCTCGACAGACATGCCGCCATTATACCACTGCGGCTTGCCTCACCCCCTCGGCTCCCCCTCTCCTGGCGGGCAAGCCTTCGGCTCGCCCGTCAGGAGAGGGGGCTGGGGGTGAGGCCGCGCGCTCAACAATTTTCGGATAGGTTCTTGTACATGGCGCGACCGGCCGCGGAGCACCGTGCCATATGTTATAATACGGGCTATGACGCCGACCGAGATCCTGACGTATGCGCTGTCGCTGGGCTTCGACATGGTCGCGACCGTGCCGGTTGCCGCGCCGCGCTACAGCGCGGAGTTCACGGCCTGGCTGCGGGCCGGGTATCACGGCGAGATGGCCTACCTGGCCGAGCGCGCGGCGCTGCGGCTGGCCCCCGCGCAACTGCTGGATGATGCGCGCACCATGATCGTGCTGGCCGCGAACTACAACCCCGGGCCGCCGCCCCCCGGCTGGGACGACCCCGCGCGCGGCCGCATCGCGCGCTACGCCTGGGCGCCGGATTACCACGACGTCATCAAGCCGCGACTCTATGCGCTGGACGCCTTCATCCGGCAGCGCACGGGCCGCGAGACCCTCGGCAAGGCCTGCGTGGACACCGCGCCGCTGCTCGAACGCGACTTTGCGGAGCAGGCCGGCCTGGGCTTCATCGGCCGCAACACCTGTCTGATCGCCCCCGGCCTCGGCTCCTGGACCTTCCTTGCCGCGCTGCTCGTGCCGGAGGATCTGGAGCGCGCGATCGCCTTCGCCTCCGACGAACAACCAAACGAACAACAGACCCGAACAAATCCAGCTTCCAGCTTCCGACTTCCAGCTTCCGGCTTCCAGCTTCCAGCTTTCGTCGGCTGCGGCGCGTGCACCCGCTGCCTGACCGCCTGCCCGACGCGCGCATTCGCCGGGCCGCACTCGCTGGATGCGCGGCGCTGCATCTCGTATCTGACCATCGAGCTGCGCGGCCCCATCCCCGTGGAGCTGCGGCCGCTGATGGGCAACTGGGTCTTCGGCTGCGACGTGTGCCAGGCGGTCTGCCCGTACAACCGCGCCGCGCCGTCGGCGCAGCGGCTCACGTTCGTCACGGATCTGGAGCGCGTCGCGCCCCGGCTGGCCGACCTGCTGGCGCTGGACGACGCCGCGTTCCGGGCGCGCTTCCGCGGCACGCCGCTCATGCGCGCCAAGCGCCGCGGGCTGGTGCGCAACGCGTGCGTCGCGGCGGGCAACTCCGACGACGCGTCGCTCATCCCGGCCCTCGCGCCGCTGCTGGAGGACGCCGAGCCGCTCGTGCGCGAGCATGCCGCGTGGGCGCTGGCGCGGCTGGAGGGCCATGCGCCCCGCGGCTGAGGTTGCCGCCGCGACTTCCCCAATCCGCGGCGCGGGGGTACAATGCCCTGGCCCCATCGGGGCGTCATTCTGGCGGCCTGGGTCACAGGCGCGGCTGCATGGCAGGCCCATGCAGCCGGTGAAAGGATCGCTGCATGGCAAACGTTACGATCGTCGGCGCGGGATTGATGGGCACGGCTGTCGCCTGGCCCCTCACGGATAACGGCCATCACGTCCGGCTCGTTGGGACGCACCTGGACGGGGAGATCATCCGTTCCTGTCTGGATCACGGTTTTCATCCCCGGCTGCGCCGCCCGCTGCCCGCGGGCGTGACGCCCTACTTTGTCGAGCAGTTGGCCGAGGCGCTCGACGGCGCGGACGTCATCGTGAGCGGCGTCAACTCGCTCGGCGTCCACTGGATCGGGCGCACGCTCGGCCCGCTGCTGTGGCCCGGCGCGACCGTCATCGCGGTGACCAAGGGGCTGGAGGCCGCGGCCAAAGGCCAGCCGCGCATCCTGCCGGACGTGCTGCGCAGCGAGCTGCCGGAGGGCATCCGGGAGCGGGTGGCGCTGGCCGCGATCGCCGGGCCGTGCATCGCGGGCGAGCTGGCCGGCCGCCGCCAGTCGTGCGTCGTCTTCACGTCGCGCGACGCGGAGGCGCTGGCGCGGCTCAAGGCGACCTTTGCGACGCCGTATTACCACATCTGGCCGTCGACCGACATCGTGGGCGTCGAGGCGTGCGCGGCGCTCAAGAACGCATACACGGTCGCGGTCGGCATCGCCGCGGGCCTGCTCGAGCGCGAGGCCGGCTCGGACGAGGCGGGCGCGCAGATGTTCAACCTGGCCGCGGCCCTGTTCGGCGCGAGCGCGCACGAGATGACGCGCATCGTGGGGCTGCTGGGCGGCGACACGGCCAACGTCACGTGGCTGCCTGGCGTCGGCGACCAGTACGTGACGTGCGTCGGCGGGCGGACGATCCGGCTCGGCCGGCTGCTCGGCAGCGGCCGCACCTACACCGAGGCCGTGCAGGAGATGGCCGGCGAGACGCTGGAGGGCGCATACATCATCGCGCAGATGGCCCAGGTGCTGCCGGTCTGGGAGCGGGAGGGCAAGATCGGCCCGCGCGACCTGCCGCTGATGCGG
>MWBF01000203.1 GCA_002068935.1 Chloroflexi bacterium ADurb.Bin325 | reverse complement strand
CCCATGAGCCCGCCGGACACGCCCGCGTGGTACGCGGCGCTCGCCGCGGACGGCCGGACGGGCAGCGTGCTCAACCTCCCCGCCAACTGGGATCGGCCCGGCTACCTGCTCTACCAGACCGTCCACGGCAAGCCGCTTGCGGCCGCGTACATCAGCCGGGAGGACCCGCGCACGCTCATCGAGCGCGCGCCCGTGCTTCAGCACTTCCGCCACCTCGGGCCGGACATCATCGATCTAGATCTCGCCGCGCAGGGCCAACAGGTGCTGGCCGACCTGGACGTGCGCTGGGTCGTGTTGGATCGCTACAAGATGCCCGGCGGCGCGGAGCGCGCATACACCGAGGCTGCGGCCGCCGAGCTCTTCGCCGGCCAGCCGCCCATCTACGAGGATGAGCGCATCACCGCGTATCTCGTGGACCCGCCGGCCGGCCCCGCGGGCGCGCCGCGACAGCCCTACCTGATCCTCGGCGCGGATTGGGGGCCGTTTGCCCTCGCGACGCGCACGCGCAGCTTCGTCGGCCGCGCGACGGTGATCGTCGTGGCCGAGCAGCCGGGTCATGCCGTGCTGGAGATCACTCTCGCCGCGGATAGCGGGCCGCTCGCCGGCGACGCCGGCCCGCTGGCGCTGACGCTCGAAGCCGGCGAGAATACGGTTACGTTGACGGCCGCCGATGCTGAGCCGGTCGTCGTGGAGCGTCTGGCCCTGCGGAGCGGGCCAGGCTGAACAGGCCCAGGCGCTCGTTCGAACTCAAAGGAGAGTTTCAGATGAACCACAAGGCCGAACCCATCAGGATCGCGCCGCACGCGGTGCATGAGACGATCGGGCGACACATGCTGGCGGATGGCGAACACCTGGTGATCGATCTGCAAGGTTCCCACGGCCCGTATCTGCGCGACGCCGCGACCGGCCGAGAATACGTCGACTTCTACGCCCACTTTGCCAGCCAGCCCATCAGCCACAACCACCCCGGGCTGTGCGACAGCGTCTTCCTCGACCGGATCAGCCGGGTCGCGCTCTACAACCCGGCCAACGCCGATGTGTACACCACCTACATGGCCGAATTCGTGGAGACGTTCGCCCGCATCGCCCGGCCCGCGGACATGCCCTATCTGTTCTTCATCAGCGGCGGCGCGCTGGCCGTCGAGAACGCGCTCAAGACCGCCTTCGACTGGAAGGTGCGCAAGAACCTGGCCGCGGGCAGGGGCGAGCGGGGCAGCCAGATCATCCACTTCAGGCAGGCGTTTCACGGTCGCAGCGGCTACACCCTCTCGCTGACCAACACCGCGGACCCGCGCAAATATCAGTATTTTCCGCGCTTCGACTGGCCGCGCATCAGCAACCCCAAGCTGCGCTTCCCCGTCACCGACGAGGTCGTGGCCCAGACCGCCGCGGCGGAGCGCGCGGCGGTCGCCGAGATCAAGCGCGCGCTCGTCGAACGCGCGGATGACATCGCCGGCCTCATCATCGAGCCGATCCAGGGCGAGGGCGGCGACAACCACTTCCGCCCGGAGTTCTTCGCGGAGCTGCGCCGTCTGGCCGACGAGAACGACTTCCTCTTCATGGTGGACGAGGTGCAGACCGGCATGGGCGCGACCGGCAAGATGTGGGCCATCGAGCACATGGGCGTCCGGCCCGACATCATCGCGTTCGGCAAGAAGACGCAGGTGTGCGGCATCATCGCCGGCCCGCGGGTGGACGAGGCGCCGGACAATGTGTTCAAGGTGTCGAGCCGCATCAACTCGACCTGGGGCGGCAATCTGGTGGACATGGTGCGCAGCCAGCGCTATCTGGAGATCATCGCCGCGGAGGATCTGGTCGAAAATGCCGCCGCGATGGGCCGGCTGCTGCTGGACGGACTGAACGAGCTGGCGCAGGAGACCGACCTGATCAGCAACGTGCGCGGCCAGGGCATGATGCTGGCCTTCGACCTGCCGGATGCGCGGGCGCGAGATATCTTCCGGGACCTGCTCCTGGAGAACGGCCTCATCGCGCTCAAGTCGGGCGAACGCTCGATCCGCTTCAGGCCGATGCTCGACCTCGACCGCGCGACCATCGCGGAGGCGCTGGCGATCATCGAAAGGTCGCTCTTCGATGCGCGCGAGAACGGCGGCAGGCTGTAGTTCAGGGGAGAACGGGATGCTGATGCGCTGACCTTTCCGCCCTTCGAGGCCGAAAAAGCTCAGCGCTCAGCACGATCTGACGCTTATCGGCGTCCTATTGGCTCGCGGCCGCGCGCCGCGTCTTGATGCCGGAGCGATAGGCATCGTAGAGGGTCAACAGATTGGCGTGGTGGAGCTTCTGCACCAGCCCGCCGAGGGGGATGCGCGAGAGCCCGCACTCCTCGATCGTGATGTCCAGGATGCCCGTGCGGGGGACCCCGCGCGCGATGCGCTCGCGCACGAGGCGGTCGACGGTCCTGAGATAGCCGATATTGGCGTCGAGCGTCTCCTCGATCTCGCCCCGCAGCAGCACCTCCCCATGCCCCTGCACGAGGTTTTCCAGGCTCTTGTTCTTGATGGCCTGCAACGACAGCACCAGATCGTCCAGGTCGCCGCCGACGATATACGGCACGGGCATGACCGTGTCGCTGGCGATCATCAGCCGATCCTCGACCACGTGGACGGTGATGACATCGCGGCTGTGGCCGGGCGAATAGTTGAGCTCGACGGTCTTGCCGCCGATGCGCAGCGTCATGGCGTCGTTGAAGAGCAGCTCAGGGTAACGGATCTGCACATCCGCCAGTTGCGGGGTCTGCTCCTTCGCCTGGTGCAGCGCGGTCTCCGCATAGCGCTCCATCAGCCGGCGGCACTGATAATGGGCCACCACCACGGATTCGGGGAACAGATAGGTGCCGTAGATGTGGTCGGCGTGCGAGTGCGAGTTCACGACGTACGCGACCGGCATATGCCGCTGGTTCACGAACTCGCGAATCTGCCGGGTCTCCTGGGGAAACGGCAGCGTATCCACCAGCACCGCGCCCTCGTCCGTGAAGATGACCGTGGCTGTGACCTCGGCGTACAGGCCGCTGGTAAATACGTATACACCGTCCGAAATGCGATCGCGCTTCAACGAAATCCTCGAGGGAACAGCATTTGCCTGATTTGTGTCAGATGTGAACAACCAGAGGCAAGCATAGCACAGCGTTAAGGCTCATGTCAAGGGTTTTGCGCGCCCGGACGCATCTTACGCGCGCCGGCCCCGGCGTGTGCGCAAAAAAACCGCCGGGATAAACCCCGGCGGCCATATGTGGTCGCAGCCCCCGCTGTGCCGTGTGCTCAATTGTTTTGAACCTGCTTGCGCAGGTGGGCGCCTCGCCGATCGCTTCTGCTTTGCTAATACGCTTGCCGTGGGCGCTTGCACGCCTGGGCTTGCGCAGCTATTGCATTGACGATCGAGACTCGGCTCCCTGTACTTTCATGTTGGCTCAAAACGCTTTTAGAACATCACGAGCACCGCAGGGTACTACACTTCGATCATAGCACAGGTCGGCCAGGGATGCAAAACGCCGAAAACACCCCTCGGCCCTGCCGCGGCAGGGCCGCCTGCGCCTCCAAGGGACTGTCTGAAAAGCTCGGAACGGGCGGTTGAAACCGCTGCCACGTTTGCCAAGTCTCCCTGCGGAGACTTGCGGGCTTTAGTCTGCGCAGGCAGACTTCGCAATGGTGGCCGTGACTTCAGTCGCCAGGGGACTTTTTAAACAGCCTCCAAGCCCCTCACTCTGTGACCGCCAGGTGCAGCTCGCGGAGCTGCGCGGGGGAGATGGACGACGGCGAGCGGAACATCAGATCCGTCGCGGACGCGGTCTTCGGGAACGCGATGACATCGCGGATGCTGGGCGTGCCGGCCAGGATCGCGACGGTGCGGTCGATGCCGGTCGCGATGCCGCCGTGCGGCGGCGCGCCGTACTCGAACGCCTCCAGCAGGTGGCCGAACTTCTCCTCCGCCTCCTCGGGGCCGATGCCCAACGCACGGAACATCGCGGCCTGCCGCTCGCGGCGGTGGATCCGGATGCTGCCGCCGCCGACCTCCCACCCGTCCATCACCAGGTCATACGCCTTGGCGCGCACCCGGCCCGGATCGCTCTCCAGCAGATCCCAGTCCTCGTCCATCGCGGACGTGAACGGGTGATGCATTGCGCTCCAGCGCTGCTCGTCCGCGCTCCATTCCAGCAGCGGGAACTCGACCACCCAGCACAGCGCATGCGCGTCGGCCCGGATCAGGCCCAACTGGCGGCCCAGGAGCAGCCGCAGCTCGCTCAGGCTCTTTGCCACGACAGCCGCGCTGGCGTCCGCCACGATGAGCACCAGGTCGCCGGCGCCCGCGTGCGCGGCCGCGGCGATGGCCGCCACCTCGCCCTCGGTCAACGCCTTCGCCGAGGCGCGCGGCCCCTCGTCGCGATATGCGATGGAGACGAGGCCCTTCGCGCCCCCGCGCCTTGCGACCTCGGCCAGATCGTCGAGCTGCTTGCGGCTGTAGCCGGCCGCGCCCGGCGCGACGACTGCCTTGACCTGTCCGCCCGCGGCGACCGCGGCGGAGAAGACGCCGAACCCGCTGTCGGCCAGCAGGCCGCTCAGATCGACGAACTCCATGCCGAAGCGCAGATCCGGCTTGTCCGAGCCGTACTTCGCCATCGCCTCTGCATAGGTCAGCACCGGGAACGGCTTGCGGAGGATCGGCTTGCTGCCCCACTGCTCGATGAGCCGGACGTACAGCGGCTCGATGACGCCCATGATATCCTCGCGCTCGATGAACGACATCTCGACATCGAGCTGCGTGAACTCCGGCTGGCGGTCGGCGCGCAGATCCTCGTCGCGGAAGCAGCGCGCGATCTGGAAATACCGCTCATAGCCCGCCACCATCAATAGCTGCTTGAGCTGCTGCGGCGACTGGGGCAGCGCATAGAACTCGCCGGGATGGACGCGGCTGGGCACGACATAGTCGCGCGCGCCCTCCGGCGTCGTCTTGATAAGCACGGGCGTCTCGATCTCCATGAAGCCCTGGTCGGCCATGTAGTCGCGGATGGTCTTGACGACGTTGTGGCGCAGGATGATGTTGCGCTGCACGGCCGGACGGCGCAGATCCAGATAGCGATACTTGAGCCGCAGCGCCTCGTCCACATCCGAATCCTCGTTGATGTAGAACGGCGTCGTGCGCGCCTCGTTGAGGATCGCGGCGCCCGTCGCCTGCACCTCGATGTCGCCCGTGGGCAGGTTGGGGTTCGCCAGGCCCGCGGGCCGCGGCTGCACCAGGCCCGTCACCTGGATCACGTACTCGTTGCGCACGGCGTTGAGGATCTCGTGGGCCGCGGCCGCGTTCTGCGCATCGCACGTCACCTGGACGATGCCCGACCGGTCGCGGAGATCGAGAAATATCAGCGCGCCGTGATCGCGGCGGCGATGCACCCACCCGGCCAGGGTCACGGTCTGTCCGGTGTGCTCCAGGCGCAGGTCTCCGCAGTCGATGGATTTGTGCATGGGGGAACTCCACAAACAAGGGCTGGTTTCGCAAATCAAGAGGCGATTATACCCGTCCAGCGGAGCGAAGGCAAACGCTGAGGCGCTTCCTCCGAGGATGGGGTCTGAGGGGTTTCGTGCTATACTGATATCACATTAATTGTGCGACAGGCTGTCGTGGCGAGGAGCGAGATGATGCGGGTATTGATCACCGGCGGGGCCGGGTTTATCGGGACGGCCCTGGCGAATCGGCTGGCCGCGGACGGCCACCACGTGCGCGTGCTGGACGATCTGAGCGCGGGCGACCCTGCGAACCTGCACGGCGACGTGGTGTTCACGCGCGGGGATGTGCGCGACCGGCCCAGGCTGTGGACGCTGTTGCAGAAGGTGGACTGCGTGTTCCACCTGGCCGCGCGCGTGTCGGTGCAGGAGTCGGTGCTGTACCCGCGCGATTACAACGATGTCAACGTGGGCGGCACGGTCAGCCTGGCGGAGGCGACGCGCGATGCGGGGGTCAGGCGTCTGGTGCTGGCCTCGTCCGCGACAGTGTACGGGCCGCAGCCGCGGCTGTCAAGCGAGGGATAAAGCGCGGCGCTTTGGCGACGTGTAGGATTACAATACATATTGGACAGAGAGGAAAAATGGAATCGGCCTGGCCGCACCCGCAGGTCCCGTATGCCGTCAGCAAGCTGGCCGCCGAACATTACATCTTTGCGCTCGGCGCGCTCAACGGCATCGAGACGGTCGCGCTGCGCATCTTCAACGCATACGGGCCGGGCCAACGCATCCCGCCGGTGCATGCGCCGGTGATCCCCCACTTCCTGCGCAACGTGCTGACGGGCGCGTCGCTGGTCGTCCACGGCGACGGCACGCAGACGCGCGACTTCGTGTATATCGACGACGTGGTGGATGCGCTCGTGGCGGCTGCGGTCGCGCCGAACGTGGATCGCAAGGTCATCAACGTGGGGTCGGGCGAGGAGACCAGCATCCATGCGCTTATCTCGGCCCTCGGCGAGGTCACGCAGCGGCAGCCGGAGGTCATCTACAACCAGCAGCAGGTCGGCGGCGCGACGCGGCTGGTGGCGGATCTGGAGCAGGCGCGCTGGCTGCTCGCCTACACGCCGAACGTGCTGCTGCGCGAGGGGCTGCTGCGGCTGCTGACCGAGGATCCGCGCTTCGACGTGACGCGGGCCGGCCGCGGGGCACGCAGCAACGCGCACCCGGTGGCC
>MWBF01000202.1 GCA_002068935.1 Chloroflexi bacterium ADurb.Bin325 | reverse complement strand
TCGCGGAGATCGAGTACCAGATGGCGACCGGGCCATTCTGGAATAATATCCGGCGAGAAGGAGTGGACATTGAAAGAGTCTGAGGCGCTGTTCGCCAAAGCAGAACGCTTCATCCGGTATCAAGCCCGATCGTAGGCTGTACACCCTCTATCGTTAGCATCATCGCACATCAAATCGCTCTTGAAGAAGGGGGCCATGACCGCAGACTCCTACTCTTTTGTCAGCTATCCGCCCGAAAGGCTGAACCGCGTCATCATCAACACCGACGCCAAGAACGAGGCGGACGACCAGTACGCCATCGTCCACGCGCTGCTGACGCCCAGCTTCGACCTGCACGGCATCATCCCCGCGCACTTCGGCACGCGGGTGGCGAACAGCATGGAGGCCAGCCATGCGGAGGTGGAGCTCCTGCTCCGGCTCATGCGCCTGGAGGGCCAGGTGCGCGTCGCAGCCGGCGCGGGCCATGCGCTGCCGGACGACAGGACGCCGGTCCCCTCGCCCGGCGCGGAGCTGATCATCGCGGAGGCCATGAAGCCCGACCCGCGGCCGCTCCACGTCGCGTTCTTCGGCCCGCTCACCGACATGGCCTCCGCGCTGCTGCTGGAGCCCCGCATCGAGGAGCACAACGTGCGCGTGGTGTGGATCGGCGGCGGGCCGTGGCCGGTCGGCGGCCGCGAGTTCAACCTGTCCAACGACATCCACGCGGCAAACATCATCTTCCGGTCGCGGCTGGAGGTGTGGCAGATGCCGAGCACCGTGTACCGGCTGGTCGCGGTGTCGTATGCCGAGCTGCTGGAGAAGGTGTATCCCCACGGCGCGCTGGGCCGCTATCTCGTGGAGCAGCTCGTCGCGTGGAACGCCGAGCACATCGAACGCGCGATGGAGTATCGCTCACTGGGCGACTCGCCGGCCGTCGGCGCCATCATGTACCCCGACGGCGGACGTTGGAGCTGGCAGCCCGCGCCGGAGTTCGATGCGCAGATGCACTATCTGCACACCGGGCGCAACCGCCCCATCCGGGTGTACGAGACGTTCGACGCCCGCTTCCTGCTGGAGGATATGTTCGCCAAGATCGCCCGGTTTGCGCGCCAGGCAGGGTGACGCGCGCCGACAGCTATGCCGCCGGGGACGCGAGACCCCGAAACAGGGCATCCTGGACAGCGAACCGTCCAGGATGCCGCATGATTATAGGCCAGGGGCACGGTCTCCGGCCGTGCCCCTTTCGGGTAGACGCTCAGCCCCGGCGATCCGCCCCGTCAGACACGGGCCGGCGTCGGCAGCGCCGGCACATACTCGTAGGTCGGGTCCGCCTTCTGCTTGCGCAGGATAGCGATGATCCCCTGCCAGGTCTCGACCAGCCCGGCCGGGCAGTGCGGCAGATCCGGCTTGATGGCCCGGTGCAGCTTGCCCAGGTTGTAGCACGGCACGGACGCGTACATGTGATGCTCGGTGTGGAAGTTCATGTGCCAGTAGATGAACTGTAGAAACGGATTTAGGGTGATGGTGCGGCAGCAGAGCCGGAAGTCGGGCACGTTGTCCTGCAACCCCACGTGCTGCGTGTTGTTGCACAGATAGAGCAGCCAGCCGCCGTAGAACGGCGCGAGCGTGATCAGCACCGGCAGCATGTACCAGCCCAACAGCAGCGAGACGACCACCAGCAGCAGGTGGCCGACCAGCAGGATGCGCGCCCAGTTGAACAGCCTCCGCCGCGCGGCGACCGCCGATTCGGGGAAGAGGGCGTGCTCCCACTCGCCGTCGAGCCGGCCCAGGCTCAGGCGGATGACGCCCTTCCAGCGGCCCACGAAGCCCCACGGGTTGATGAGCGCGCTCTTGAGGAAGCTCGCCAGCGTCAGCTCGACCGGCAGCACGACCTCGAGGTCGTCCGGCGGGTACAGCGTGTATTTGTGGTGCTCCTGATGGCTGGCCCAGAAGAGGATCGGGTTGAACTGGCCGAGAAAGCTGATGATGTACAGGAAGAGGGTGTTCAGCCAGCGGGTGCGGAAGACCGACGAGTGGCACAGCTCGTGAAACCCGTTGAGCAGGAATGCGTAGAACGTCCCATGCAGGAACAGGAGCAGCAGCGTCACCGGCAGCGCCAGGTGGCCCGCGGAATACCAGGCGGCCGCGCCCGTCAGCACGAGCAGCCCGAGATGGCCCAGCGTCTGCACAAAGCCCTTCAGGTTGCTCCGCCGGTTCAGCCCGGCCAGCGTCTGCCGGTCGACCGGCGAACGATACCACGAAACCTTCGATTTCCTCACTTCGGCGTCCATGTTGGCCTCCCCATCCGGGTTTTATCGGGGGCGAAGTATAGTCCAAGTAAGATATAATTGCAAGGTAAAAACGATACAATTGGCGTAAAAGGCATGAGGGCGCGCAGCGGCCGCGCCGGAGGATGCCCGCTTGCGCCGGCGTTTGAAGCCCCATGGGGCGGATGTGAAACTACACATTAACCGGCAATCGGAGTATACTGGCCGGGTAAAAGGTTTTCTCATCATTCCCCTCAGGAGGCAAACATGGAGCAGAAACGGGTAGCCGTCGACGGCTACACTGACACCCCGCTCGTCCCCGGCTCGGAATGGCACGTGCATGACCCGTATCGGCCGCAGCCGCCGGTGGTGACGCCCGGCGTCGCGGGCGGCCCGCCCTCGGACGCGGTCGTGCTGTTCGACGGCGCCGACGCCTCGGCCTGGATGAGCGCCAAGACGGGCGATCCCATCGGCTGGAAGGTCGAGGCCGGCCACATGGAGGTGGTGCGCGGGACCGGCAACATCCGTACGCGCGCCCATTTCAGCGATTGCCAGTTGCACCTCGAGTTTGCCACTCCCGCCGAGGTCGTCGGCCAGGGCCAGGGCCGCGGAAACAGCGGCGTCTTCCTCCTGGGCCTGTACGAGGTGCAGTTGCTCGATAACTACGACAACTACACCTATGCGGACGGCACCTGCGGCGCGGTCTACGGCCAGTTCCCGCCCCTGGCGAACGCCTGCCGCCGGCCCGGCGAATGGCAGACCTACGACATCGTCTTCCTCGCGCCCCGCTGGGACGCCGAGGGCAAGCTTGTCCGGCCCGCGCAACTGACGGTGTTCCTCAACAACGTGCTGGTCCAGCACTGCCAGGCCGCCCAGGGCCCGACCAACCACAGGGTGACATCGAACTATAACACGCCGCACCCGCCGGAAGGCCCGCTGGAGCTGCAAGATCACGGCGACCCGATCCGCTTCCGCAACATCTGGATCCGGCCCCTGGCCGCCTGAGAAGCTGCTTGAAAGGCCCGGAGCGGGCGGTTGAAGCCGCTGCCACATCCTGGTCCTTGCAGACTTTCAGGCTTTAGTCTGCGCAGGCAGACCTGGCAACGGTAGCCGTGACTTCAGAACCTATCCGAAAACCTGCTGAGCGCCCGGCCTCACCCCCTCGGCTCCCCCTCTCCTGACCCTGGCGAGCCTTCGGCTCGCACGTCAGGAGAGGGGGATGGGGGGTGAGGTAAGCCGAGGTGAGTTTTCGGATAGATGCTCAGTCGCCGGAAGGCCCGGACGAACGTTGCGCCAGGAGCGCGAAGCCCCTGGCGCAACGTGTTTGTAGATGGATTGCATCTCACAGTTTCCCCGCTTGTCGCAAGGTAGAATCGCGCTTGCGATGCGCCGCCGGACGGAGGGCGTCATGCCCCTCTGCGCCAGCCCTGCGCCGCGGCGTGCGGTCGTAAAACACGATCCAACCCGAACGGAGAAGAGACTGTGAGCCTATCAGAACTGCAGGTCGAATTGTACCGCCGCAACGGATTCGTCAACGGCGGCGCGGTATTGGACGATGAGACCGTCGAAGTGTTGCGTGCGGAGACCCTGCGAGTGATCGACGACCGGGACAACCCCCAGGTACGGCAGCCCGTGCTCCTGCGCAACCTGACCAACGATGACAGCCGGCCGATCTGGCAGATCGTGAACATCTACGAGGCCAGCCCGGCCTTCCACAAGCTGATCACCAATCCGCAGATCGCCGCGATGGCCGCGCAACTGTCCGGCGCGCGCGAGCTGCGCATCTGGCACGACCAGATCCAGTATAAGCCGCGGGCCCACGGCGGCCGCCTCCACTGGCACCAGGATTCGCCGGCCTGGCCCACCCTGCAGCCGAAGACCGCGCAGATCACCGCCTGGGTCGCGCTGGATGACGCGGACATCGATAACGGCTGCATGTACATGGTGCCCGGCTCGCACCGCTGGGGCAACCGCGATGCATTCCTGCAATCCGTGCCCGACGGCGCGCCCCTCCCCGAGGAGTTCGAGGGCCATCAGGTGTACGTCGTCACGACGCCGGTGCGGAAGGGGCACGTCCACTTCCATCACTCGCTGACCTGGCACGGCTCCGGCACGAACACGAGCGACCGCCCGCGCCGCGCCATCGCGCTGCACTTCATGACCGAGGAGACGGTCTACGACGCCAACGGCAACCATCCGATGAAGCCGTTCATCACGGTGGCCGACGGCGCGCAGCTCGTGGGCGACCACTTCCCGCTCATCTGGTCCGCGGGCCGGTAGGGTTCCGTTCCGAGGCGCACGCGACGACCGGCGGACGTGGAACCACGTCCGCCGGTCTTGTATAATCGATCCGAAAACCCACTCCGGTCTCTGACCGTGCCCCTGGCTCGGTCGGAGACCGGCCAGAGCAATTTTCGGATAGATTCTTGTATAACCCGATCCGAAGATCGTCGCGCGGCCGCCGCGGCTACTTGAGCGTCAGCTCGATGACGGGCACGACCGTGTTCGGCTGCTTCACCGGCAGCGTCAGCACCAGCGCGGACTTATCCAGCCCGAAGTGGGTCAACTGCCAGTCGGGGATGGCGTTCATCAGCACCTCGCTCCCGTCGTGCAGGAAGCGCGCAAACTTCACCTTCTCGCCCATGCCCTCGAACAGCAGATAGCGGAACGGCCAGGCGTAGATGTGCAGATAGAGCTTGTCGCCGTTCTGCGTCAGGCGGCAGTCGGCCGGCGCGGTGAACTCGCTCTGCGTGCAGCCGTAGATCGCCTCGCCGTGGAACTTCATCCACTCCTCGTATATCTTGAGCGCATCGAGCGCCCGGCTGTCCCACGTGCCCAGCGGGGTCGGCCCCACGTTCATCAGCAGGTTGCCGCCCGTCGCGACGGTGTTGACCAGCATGCGCACCAACTGCCCCGCGTCCTTCCAGGTCGCCTCGTCGCGGTGATAGCCCCACGAGCCGCTGAAGGTCTGACACGCCTCCCAGACCACCGGCTCGCCGTCCACGCGCACCCACGCGGCCGGCTGATACTGCTCCGGCGTGTAGATGTCCGCTGAGCCGGGCAGATCCAGCCGGTCATCCAACAGGATCTTCGGTTGCAGCTCGCGGATCAGCGCGACCAGCTTCTCGCTCTCCCAGTCATCGCGGCCCTTGCCCGGCATCCCCTTGTATTCGCGGCCCGGGTAGGAGAAGTCGCACCACAGCACGTCCACCTGGCCGTAGTTCGTGAGCAGCTCGCGCACCTGGTTGCGCATGTACTCGGCGTACTTGCGCACGTCGCGGCTCTTGTTCATCTCCAGCGCATCCGGGTGGTTGCGCAGCGGGTGGATGCCGTCGATGGGGAACTCCGGGTGATGCCAGTCGATCAGCGAGTAGTAGAAGCCGATGCGGAAGCCCTGGCTGCGGAACGCCTCCACGAACGGCCGCAGGATCTCCTTGCCGTAGGGCGTGTTCGTGACCTTGTAGTCCGTATACTGGGTGTCCCACAGACAGAAGCCCTCGTGATGCTTCGTCGTGAGCACGACATAGCGCATCCCCGCGTCCCAGGCGGTGCGCGCCCACTGCACGGGGTCGAACATGTGCGGGTTGAAGTTCTCGAAGTACTTCTCGTAGGCCTCGTTGGGGATCTCCTCGTAATGGCGCACCCACTCGTGCCGCGCAGGCAGCGCATACAGGCCCCAGTGGATAAACATCCCGAAGCGGTCGTGGACGAACCACGACGTGTCACCGGCGGTCGGTTTGGGGTGATACATGGTTGCTCCTTATGAAAGTGTTACGCCCTGGCGCACGGCGCCGGGCCTGACTACGTTGTTTTCTGGGCCGCGACCTGCGTCGCGCGCACGGGCTTGACCTGCGCATAGAACACGAACAGCACCCCGATGGCGACGAGGCACAGCAGGGCCGCGACCGCGAAGGGCAGGCCGGTCGCCAGGCTCATCAGCGCGCCGCCCACGATCGAGCCGGTCATGAACGCCACGTTCCACGAGACGTGGAGCAGCCCGAACACGCGGCCATGCTCCTCGCGCGGCACGCCGTCCGACACGAGCAGGAAGAGCAGCGCCGCGATCGACCAGGCGGCCGCGCTGCCCAGGATGCCGAAGACGAAGACGCCCCACAGCCGGTCGGAGAAGAAGGCCAGCCCCAGCCCCGCGACCATCAGCGCGGCAAATCCGAAGATGTTCGGCCAGCGGTGGCCGTAGCGGTCGGCCAGCCGGCCCGTCAGCAGTTGCGCGAGCGAGGCGCAGACCAGGCTGGCCGCGGTGTAGAGGGCGACCGTCGTCTTGTTCCCGGCCAGGTTGTTGATGAGCAGCGGGATCAGCACGAGCGACATGCCGTAGTAGATGGTCGGCAGGAAGCGCAGATACACCAGCAGCCGGACGACCGGCCGCCGAAACATGCCGAACAGGTTGCCGCGCGGCCGGCCGCCCCCGTGGTCGCCGGGCTGCTTCGGCAGCAGC
>MWBF01000201.1 GCA_002068935.1 Chloroflexi bacterium ADurb.Bin325 | reverse complement strand
CGCCCGCGGCCCGCCTGCCCGCGGGCGCGGTCGTGGCCGAGCTCGTCAAGGTGGTCGACGGCGATACCATCGATGTGCGCATCGACGGCGCGGTCGAGCGCGTGCGCTATATCGGCGTCGACACGCCCGAACGCAACCAGCCCGGCTATCAGGCCGCGACCGCGGCCAACCGCGCGCTGCTCGGCGCGGGGCCGCTCTATCTGGTGCGCGATGTCAGCGAGCGCGACCGGATGGCCAGCCCGCGGCTGCTGCGCTACGTCTATCTCGCGGACGGCACGCACGTCAACGCGGCGCTGGTCGCGGGCGGCTGGGCGCAGCCGGTCGAGTATCCGCCGGACGTGCGTCACGCCGCGGAGCTGCGCGCGCTGGCGGTGACGGCCGCGCGGGAGGGTCGCGGGTTCTGGGCCGCGGAGCCGCCCGCGGACGGCGCGATGAGCTACGGCCTGACGCTGGCCGCCGCGCACATCCGGCGCGGGCCGGGGAACGACTTTGCGGTCACCGCGACGCTGCCGCCGGACACGCCGCTGACCGTCTTCGGCCGCACGGCCGCGGGCGACTGGTTGCAGGTGCGCGCGCCCGACCGGACGGGCGGCTGGCTGGCGGCCGGGCTGGCGCGGCTGAACGTGGCGGTGGAGGCGGCGCCCGTGGTCGCAAACATCCCGGCGCCGGCGGAGGCCGCGGCCGAGCCTGCCCAGGCGCCGATGGATGCGCCGCGGCCGCTGGCGCTGCTCTCCGCGGGCGGGCTGCAAGGGATCACGCTGGTGGTGGTCAAGAACGACGGCCGCGAGGAGCTCCTGGAGCTCCGCAACGGCGGGCCGGCCGCGGTGGACGTGGGCGGGTGGGTGCTCTGGGGCTCGAAGGGGGACGAGCGGTGCGTGCTGCCGGGCCGGACGGTGCTGGAGCCGGGCGCGGCGTTCCAGGTCGCGACGGGGGATTCGGAGCTGACGGGAGAGGGCTACAAGTGCGCCGCGCGGCCGATCTGGAACAACGACGGCGAGACGATCTATCTGCGGACGCCGGCGGGCGAGCAGTTGCAGATCGAGGCGACGCGGGTGCGGTAGCGGGCGATGAGCGCCGGCCGCGCGCGCTGCCGGGCCGCCCCCTGATGCGATCCGCGTCAGATATGAAGGTTAGTTGTACACCTTACTTATAGGCAGTAAAGGTGATAAGTTCGGATCCTCCCTTTCCATAACCCAGCTCATAGGATATGTCTTTATAGCCTAAAAATGATAATAAGATCCTAAATTCTGATACCCCATACCAATACATGACAAAATTAGATATCTCTGTTTTGATAATCCTCCCTTTTTCTACAAGCTCATATCTGTTTATGGAAGATGTTTTTTGACCGACCCAATCTATCCTTTCACTGTAACTTGTTAATATTATACCTGTATCCTCAGTCATTAAAAAGCTGCTTGTATTCGTTGCACCCTCTTTAAAAGATATCGGCATTTCAAGATCAACTATCAGCCTACCACCTTCCTCTAGATGGTTATAAAAAGCCTTTAGAACCTCTTCTATTCTCTCCCTAGGTAGAAGACAGAAACTTCCTGTTGGTATTATTATTGCCTCATATTTATGAGGTAAGGACAAATCAACTAAATCTTGTTCATATAACAGCGCTTCGACTCCGTGTTTCCCCAAATTAAGCCTGCATTGTTTTAGCATTTCTGCCGATGAATCAACTCCATCCACAATACTACCATTTTTTATTAAGGGTATTAGCATTCGTCCTGTGCCAACCCCAGCCTCCAAAATACGGCCAGTAACATTTTCTAGTTTTCTTGAATAGTACTCTATATCCCCATCAATTGAATACCCAATAGGTTTTGTAAACTCATAAAGCATTGTGCTTAATTCACCATATTCTCTATACATCAATGTTCTCCTTATATAAAATGATAATAATCTGCATTCATAATCCGTCAGGTTGGGCCGGAGATGGCCTGGTTCTGCACAGTACAGGCCCCATTATAGGCAGGCGCGGCGGCAACGTCAAGGGGTCTGCGGCCTATTCGTGAACAGCCTCTGGCGACGCCTGTAGCCGGGCCAGGTCGGCCTCCAGCCGGGCGCGTGCCAGGGCGAGCAACTGGTCGCATTCGATGGCGCGGGCGAAGGCCGCGTCGGCCGGCCCGGCTTCGCCGCGCGCGAGATGCGCCATCCCCAGCGCAAACAGGGCCGTGGGCGAGCGCGGGGTGAGCGCGACGGCCCCCTCCGTGATCTGAAGCGCCCGATCCAGCGCGGCGGACGCGACGTCCTGCTCTCCGCCCTGCGCCAGGGCGATGCTGCGGCGGATGTGCAGCGAGGCCTCGAGCATCCCGGCGTTCTCGTGGGGCAGGCCGGCCATGTACTGCGCGATGTGGAGCAGGGCCGCGTCGTAGCGGGCCAGCGCGTCCGCCGCTTGTCCGCCGCGCAGCGCCAGGTCGCCGAGGCCGGCCCGCGCATCCACGTTGGCGTCGTAGGCCGTCAGCGCGAGCTCGAACTCGCTGCCGGCCGCAAAGAGCCGCTCCTGCGCATAGTCGATTTGGCCCAACGCCGTGTACACCAACGACGTGACATAACCGGCAGGCAGATAGCCTGCCTCGAGAAGCTGCTGATAGACTCGCGTGGCCTCATCCCAGCGGGTGTTACGGGCAAGGTGCTCGGCCACGACCAGGTGAGCCAGCCAATCGTCCGCGGGCGCAGCGTCCAGCTCGGCATAGATGTTTTCGGCGTCCCCCGCACGCCCCTGGGCCTCATAGAGCGCGGGCAGGTGGATGCGGTAGGCCGTGGACAGGCCGGCCGCGGTTGCCATTGCCTGCACCGCGACGTTGATCCGGCACTGGCGATAGGCTGCGTCTGCCAGGCCTGCATATGCCTCGGCGTCCTGCGCATCGTTCGCCAGCGCGGCCTCGAAGGCCGCCTCCGCCTGCGCCAGCTCGCCCCGGCTCGCATACAGATTACCCAGCCGCACGCGATAGCGCGGCTCCTGCGGGTCCAGCTCCGCGGCGCGCTCGTACTGGGCGATGGCCGCGGCCGGGTCGCCCTGTTGCAGCAGGATGGCGCCCAGTTGGCTGCGACCCAGCGCGTTGTCCGCCAGCGCGACCGCCTTTTCGAGGGCGGACGCCGCTTCCGCCAGCCGATCCTGTAGCTGGTATGCGGCGCCCAGGCTCTGCCAGGCCAGGCCGTCGGACGGGTCGAGGGCTGTCGCGGCCCGATAGTGGGCGATGGCCGCGTCCATCTCGCCGAGCTGCTGGCGCGCGCTGCCCGCCAGGATCTGGACGCTGGCGTCGTCGTGCAGCGCCAGCGACGCCTCATAGGCCGCGGCCGCGGCTTGCCAGTCTTTCAGGGTCAGTTGGACGTCGCCCAACAGCGCCTGAGCAGCGGGGTCTTCGGGCGTCAGGCGCACGGCGGCTTCGGCCGCGGGCAGCGCGGCCTGCGCGTCGCCCAGCCTGAGCCGGGCCTTGCCCAGCAGGTACTGCGCGTCGCCGAGGTCGGGGTCGCGATCCACGGCCTCCTGCGCGGCCTGCGCGGCCGGGGCTATCTCGTCGAGCTGATAGCGCAGCCCGGCCAGCACATACCAGGCGTCGGCGTTGGTCGAATCCAACGCCAGCGCGGTCTCGTAGGCGGCCGCGGCCCTGGCAGGATCGCCCTGGTCGAAATACAGGCCGCCCAGGAGCAGGTGCGGCGCGGGGTCGCAGCGCGCCAGCTCGGCCGCGGCCTCCTGGGAGGCGATCGCGCCAGCGAGGTCGCCGGTCTGCGCCTGGATCAGCCCGGCCAGGAGGCGCGCGGCCGGGTCTTGCGGCGCAAGCGCGGCGGCCCGGCGATATTCGGCCAGGGCCGATTCCAGCTCGCCCTGCCAGTAATATGCGTTGCCGAGGCCGCGGTGCGCGGCGGCCGAATCCGGTTGCAGCCGCGCCGCCTCCTGATAGGCCGCGGCCGCCTCGGGATAGCGCCCGGCCACCACGTAGGCGTCGCCCAGGGTTAGCCGGAGGGCGTAGCTGTCAGCGCCCGGCCGCGCCAGGGCCTGTTGTACGAGGTCGATGGCCCGCCGGCCGGATTCATCCGCCGCGTCCTGCTGGCCCAGGGTCGCCTGCACGGTCGCCAGCAACTGATAGGTCAGGGCATCCTGGTCGTCGTAGCCGATGGCCTTCTGCAGGGCGGCCAGCGCGTCCTCGTAGCGGCTGGCCTGCTGATAGAGGCTGCCCAGCAGGCGCAGCGCCCGCGCATCGTCCGGCTGCAAGCGCACGGCGGCCTCGGCCTCGACCAGGGCGCGCGCCAGGCCGTCGGCCGGCTCGCAGCCGCTGACATAGGCGATGGCCAGATTGTAGTGCGCGGCCATGAAGCCGGGGTCGATCTCGACCGCCTTCTCCAGATCCGCGATGGCTTCCGGCAGCCGCCCCAGCGCCTGCCGGGCCAGGGCCCGCTGGAAGTAGACCTGCTCCAGCCCGCGGAGCGGGCTGCCCGCGGTCGCGGCGTTGGCCAGCGACCGGTCGAAGAGCGCGAGCGCATCCACGTATTGACCGTCCGCGGCGAGGCCCGTGGCGAGCATCGCGGCCACCAGGTAGGTGATCTGCTGCGGGCCGTACGCGGCAAACAAATCCAGGTCGGCCGTAGAGAGCGGCATCCGCACGAGCTGGGAGAGGTCGCCGACGCGGGACGGGCCGGCCTCCTGCGTCCTGGCAAGGACAGGGCGGATCGTGACCAGGAGCGCCTGTGGCAGCGACTCCGGCTGCTCGACGTGCGGCCGGCGCAGCAGTTCGACGTGCGGGGTCACGCCGAAATCGTCGTAAGCGCCCCAGATGACCATCGTCGCCTTTGCGCGCTCGCCGGCGGCCCGCGCGGCGTCCGCATCGGCATAGGTCTCCAGCGTGCGCCGGACCGTGATGTCGTCGCGCACCACGTTCAACTGGTCGACCAGCTCCGAGCCGATGCGCTGCGCAAAGTCGCCCTTGCGGCTTGCGCCGGCCCCGTCGAAGTCGGCGATCAGCACCAGGAAGCTGTCGGGCGGCCTCAGCCGGTCGTAGAGCGTGTAGCCGCCCCAGCCGACGCCCGCCAGCAGGATCACCGCGAGGCCGAGGAGCGCCTGGCCGCGCTGTCTGGCGGAGGTCGCGCGGCGGGCCGCGCGCACGGCCAGCAACGCGGCCGCGGCCAGCAGCACGGCAACCACGTAGGGCAGCCAGCGGCCGATGAGCGCGGCCGGCTTGGATATAAGGCTGATGGCGCCCATGATGAACTGGAGGCTGGCAAGCAGGATGCCGATAGCGCCCATGGCCGCGGCCCATCGGCCGCGCGACTCGCGCAGCATCTCCTCCGCGGGCACGGGGCTTTTGCCGATGAGGGGCGCGAAGATGTTGGCCGCTTGCAGCAGCCCGGCCAGCCAGGGCGTCTCGCGCTCGACGGTCGGGGATGCGGCGGCCGCATCCGGCAGCGCCCGGCGGAAGGCCGCGGCCAGCTCGCGGACCGACGCGTAGCGCTGGTCGGGCTGCTTGGCCAGGGCCTTGAGCAGGGCGGCCTGCGCGCCCTCCGGGATCTGCGGGTTCAGCGAGCGGGGCGGCGGCGGGGGCGTGTTCACGTGCTGCATCAGCAGGGCGGCGGGCGAGTTGCCCTGGAACGGCGGCCGGCCCGTGAGCATCTCGTACAGCACCGCGGCCAGCGCGTACTGGTCGGCCCGGCCGTCCATGTCCGCGCCGAGCGCCTGCTCCGGCGCCATATATGACGGGCTGCCGACGGGCTGTCCCGCGGCGTTCAGCAGCCGCGCGCGGTCGAAATCGACCAGCACCGGGCCGTCCTCCGCGGTGAACACGATGTTGCTGGGCTTGATGGCGCGATGGATGGCCCCGTGGCCGTGCGCATAGTCCAGCGCATCGGCCAGCGCATCCAGGATGCGCGCGGCCTCGGCCAGCGGCAGAGTCTGCTGGCGGCTGCGGAGGTTGGCCAGCCGCTCCTCGAGATTGCCGCCGGGCAGGTATTCCATGACCATGTAGAGGCTGCCGTCCGCCACGCCGAAATCGTAGACCTGGACGATGTGCGGGTGGCGCAGGCCGGCGACGAAGCGGATCTCGCGGCGGAAGCGCTCCTCGAAGCCCGGCTCGCTGCTCGCGGACGGCAGGATGACCTTGACAGCGACGCTGCGCTCCAGCTTGCGGTCGTAGCCCTCATAGACCTCGGCCATATCGCCGCGGCCCAGCAGACGGACGATGGCGTATTCGCCGAGCGTTTCCGGTGTCATCGCGTCACCCCTCTTGCGAGCTGTATCTCGCGTTGTCCACGGAGGGAGGGCCGCGCCCCTGCCGCAGCAGGCGGGTTTTGTGGTTGGGCAGGCTGCCGCTCTGTTCGGGAGCGCGGCTGTCGTTTCGAATTTATTGTATGCAACTTGTCTGGCAAGACAAGTCCGGGGCGAACACCATCGTGAAAAATGCCGCGGGCGGCGACTTGACAGCCCCGCGGCCATTAGTTAGAATCTGAATAGCTGCCCGGGCCGTGGGGCGGGGCAGGCCGCGTCGAGCATCGGCTCGACGTTCCATTTCCGGCGCAACGCCGTCTTGCTGCGTACAGCCCATGCGCGCACTCTGGCCCAGCGAAAACCTGCTCCTCGGATTGCTGGTCGAGCAGCCCATGCACGGCTACGAACTGGCCCGCCTGGTCTGCACCGACGAGGCGCTGCGCGCCATCTGGCGGCTTGAGCGCAGCGAGGTGTACTTCCTGCTGGGCAAGCTGCAAGCGCGGGGCTATATCGCGCCGGCGGCTGCGCCCGCCGGCC
>MWBF01000200.1 GCA_002068935.1 Chloroflexi bacterium ADurb.Bin325 | reverse complement strand
GTCCTGCCCCTTGATGACCTGGCCGAAGACGCTGTGCTTGCCGTCCAGCCAGGGGGTCGGCACGTGGGTGATGAAAAACTGGCTGCCGTTGGTGTTCGGGCCGGCGTTCGCCATCGAGAGGACGCCCGCCTTGTCGTGTCTGAGCTTCGGGTCGAATTCGTCCTTGAACTGGTAGCCGGGGCCGCCGCGGCCGGTGCCGGTCGGGTCACCGGTCTGCACCATGAAGTCCTTGATGACGCGGTGGAAGGTGACGCCGTCGTAGAAGCCATCTTCCGCCAGGCAGACGAAGTTGTTCACCGTGCGCGGGGCCTGCGCCGCATACAGCTTCAACGTGATGACCCCGCGGTTCGTCTCGATGGTGGCCGTATACGCCTTCTTCAGGTCGATTTTCAGCTCGAACGGTTTGGAATAGCGATTCGCCATGATGCTCCTTTATCCTCGATGCCGGTTATTTTTCCACGATCGTGATCTGGTTGACCAGGTCGCCGATCGCCAGTTGTTGCACGACGTCCATGCCCTCGGTGACGACGCCGAAGATGTCCAGCGGCGTCGCGCTCTGCGGCATGGCCATGAAGGAGATGAAGAACTGGCTGCCGCTGGCCTTGAGCGAGCCGTCGCTGGTCTGCACGGGATACATCGCCACCGTGCCGGTGATGACCTCCTGCATGGCCGCGGCGGCCTCGATCTCCAGCGCATAGCCGACATCGCTGTCGGGCCGGCCCGCGGGCGAGCCGATGATCAGATAGGTATCGGCCTGCACGTGCGCGACGGGCATGTTGTCATAGTAGCCGAGGTTCGCCAGCATGACGAAGTTGCCGACCGTCAGCGGCGCGGCCTCTGCATTCAGCTCCATCACGATGTTGCCCTTGTCGGTCTCGATGGTGGCCTGATATACCCTGTCGGCGTCCAGAGCCAGCTCCGGCGCGGTGTTGTAGATCCCCTCGCGCTCCTCCAGCGGGAGCTGCGCCAGTGGCCGGCCCGCTTGGGCGGTCGGCGCATAGGGCGTCGGCGTCGGCGCGGGCGTCGGCAGCCGCGAGACCGCGCTCTCGCTGATGTCGATGCGCTCGATCACATCGCCGACCGCGATCTGATCCGCGACCTCCATGCCCTCGATGACGTGGCCGAACACCGTGTATGCGCCGTCGAGGAAGTCGGTCTTATCGAGGGTGATGTAGAACTGGCTGCCGCTGGAGCGGCGCTCCGGGTTCACCTGGTCGCTGGTGCGCGCCCAGGCCAGCGCGCCGCGCGGGTGCGGGTGGATGATCTCCGCCGGGGTGGTATAGCCCGGCCCGCCGGTGCCGTCGCCGGCCGGGTCGCCGCCCTGGATGACGAAGCCCGGCTCCACCCGGTGGAAGGTCAGGCCGTCGTAGTAGCCGTTCAGCGCCAGCGTCACGAAGTTGTTGAGGCTCTCCGGGGTGTCCTGGTAGAGCTCCGCGACGATGTTGCCCTTGCTGGTGACGATCGTGGCAAGGTAGATCACGCCGGGCTTGACGTAAGTCTCGGCCGGGCCGCTGAAGCGCTCATGGCGCTCCGCGGCCGACAGCGCGGCCAGGGGCCGCTCGCCGGCGACCGGCGCGGGCACGATCGGCCGACCGTCCGCGCTCTCCGCGGGCTCTGCCGCGGCGGCCGCGGGCGGCGGAGCGACCGTCGCCTCTGCGACGGCCTCGGTCGGCGCGGCCGGGGCCGGTTCCTGCGCCGCGGGCGTCGTGGGCATCGGCCCGCAAGCTGCCAGCACGAGCGCCAGCAGCAGGGCAAGCATAGCTGTGATGCGAATCTTCAAGATACATCTCCTCATTACGTTGTGGTATCGCTGTGCGATGCGGCGTGAGCCGCGGACGCGTCCGCGGCCTGCCAGCCGCGGAAGAGCTTCTCCATCCGCCAGATGCCGTACGCGCCGGCCGCGAGCATCACGACGCCCACCGCATACCCCTCCGGCATGCTGGCCTGGGTCACGAAGGTCGCGACCACGCCCGCGATAAAGGCGAAGAGATAGCAGAGCAGCACGGCCTCGCGGCGGCTGCCCGTCAGCCGCGCGAGCCGGTGGCTGAGATGATCCCTGCCCGGCGTCGTCAGCGGGTTCAGGCCCCGGCGCAGCCGCGAGATGATGACCAGGCTCGTGTCGAAGATGGGCACCGCCAGCACCAGCGGCGGCACCATCCACGTGACGAACGCCGAGTTCGCAGGAAAGCGTAGCTTGATGCCGACGGCCGCCAGCGTAAAGCCGAGAAAGAGGCTGCCCGTGTCGCCCATGAAGATGCTGGCCGGGTTCAGGTTGTAGAACAGGAAGCCGATGCACGCGCCGACGAGCGCGGCCGCGAGCGCGCCGACGAGATACTGATGGCTCATCGCGGCGAACAGCAGGAAGAAGAGCGCGGCGATCGCGGCGATGCCCCCGCTCAGGCCGTCCATGTTGTCGAGCAGGTTCATCGCGTTGGTGATGCCGACGACCCATAGGATCGTGGCCGCGTAGTTGAGCGGCAGCCACGGGAACAGGCCGATGCGCACGTCCGTCACCGTCAGGATGGCCGCGGCCCCGCACTGCCCGGCCAGCTTGATCCACGGGCTCAGCCCGCGGCGGTCGTCCCACAGGCCCATGAACGACATCAGCGTCGCGCCCAGCAGGATGCCCGCGACCTGGCTGGCGTAGAACCGGTCGCCCAGGATGACCAGGGCGAGGATCACCGCGGCAAAGATGGCCGCGCCGCCGAGCAGCGGGGTCGGGACGCTGTGCACCTTGCGCGCGCTGGGCTTGTCGATCACGCCGAAGCGATACGCCGCGCGCTTCGCCACCGGCGTCGCCGCGACCGCCAGGAGCAGGGCGCTGATGAGGATCAGGAGGTATGCCGTCATGGGGCCTGCCGTTTCTCGATGTCGGCGATCAATTGCTCGATGGCCGCGCGGTCGTTCTGCCCGACATATTCCGCGGCCTGGCGCGCGGCGGCCAGCGCCTCGTCGAGGCGGCCGGCGTCCCGCAGCACCAGCGCGATGTTGCGGTAGCTGAAATAGATCTGCGAGCGGTGGCTGCTGATCTGGCCCTGCAGGAGGCCCTGCCGGTTCATGGCGCCGGGCTGGAGCCGGGCGTAGCCGCCCGCGGCCGCGGCCGTGGCGTCCAATTGATCCAACTGCGCGGCCGCGGCGTCCAGCGCGTTCGTCGTGATCTGGATGACGCGGCGGAAGGCCGTCACCGCGGCGTCGGTGTCGCCGGCCTGCACGCTGGCCACGCCCGCGGCGCTCAGCGCGGCCGTGTCGTTCGGGGCCAGCTCCGCGGCGCGGCGGTATGCGGCCAGCGCGGCCGGCAGATCGCCCGCGGCGTCCAGGACGTCGCCCAGCAGCAGATGGGTCGGCGCGAACTGCTGATCCAGGTCGAGCGAGCGTTGCAGCGTTGCTTGTGCGCCCGCGAGATCGTCCAGGATGAACTGTACGGTCGCCCGCTCGTTCCACAGCCCCGCGTTGTGCGGGCTGAGCGAGAGCGCCTGGTCATAGCTGGCGAGCGCGCGCTCCAGCCGGCCGCGGTCGACCAGATCCGGGTCGCTGATGAGCAGGTCGCGCAGGCTGCGCGGATCGTTGAGGTTGGCGGCCGTGCCCGCGCCCGCGAACGCCCATGCGCGATAGAGCCGCGCCAGGTTTGCGCTGTGATCGGTGTTGAGGGGATTGAGCCGCCGCGCGGCCGTCAGCGCCGCGTGGGCCGAGCGCAGGATGTCCTCGCGCGACCCCGCGCGCAGGCCCCGTTCGATCAGCGCCGGCAGGTCGTCGGTCGGAATCTGATCCAGCGACTCCGGCAGGATCGGCGCGGCCGGCTGCGCGCGCTGCGCAAGCTGGAGCAGGGCGCGGCCGAGGAAGAGGTCGTAGTAGTCCTCCTGCGGCTCCAGGGCCGTGGCCCGGCGATACAGCACGACGGCGCTCTCCCAATCGTTGCCGGACTCGAAGCTCAGCCCTGATTTGTAATAGGTGTCGGCCTGCACCGTCTGGAGGTTGACATCGATGATGACCAGCAGCGCCAGGGCGGCCAGCCCCGCGCCCGCGACCAGTGAGAGCGCGGGCGCGCGGCCGAACCATGCCCGCGCGGGCCGCGGATCCGCGGAGGCCAGCAGCGCGGCCAGCGCGGCCGCGGCCAGCAGCAGCACGATGTCGAAGACGACGATGTGCCCCGCAAAGCGGTCATAGATCTCGATGCCGGTAAGCCCCGCGAGGTTGAGCCGGCCGGCCTGGATCAGGCCGTACACCAGGAAGACGCCGCCGACGACCGCGGCGTAGATGGCCGCCAGCAGCGCCGCGGGCGCGCGGCCGGCCGACGGCGAGCCGTCCGCCGGCCGCGTCTCGGTGACGGCCAGCAGTCCGCCGACGAGCCACGTGAAGAGCACCAGGATCAGCAGCATCGGCGAGGCGGTGAGCTGGTAGTTGCTCACCCGCAGGGTGAACGCGTTGAACAGGATGGCCAGCGCGTTCGTGGCCCCGGCCTGGTTCACCGTGTAGTCCCAGACCAGCACGAGCGTGATCAGCGCGGCGACGCCGGTGTAGGGCAGGAACCGGCGCAGCGACGACCGGCGCTCCGTCAGCGGCGCGGCCGCGCTAATCGGCTGGCGCTGCGCCTGGGCCGCGGCGCGCGCGGCTGCGGCTTTGCGCTTCGAGCCTGCCCGCGGCGCACCGGGGCCGGAGGCGCGCGCCGCCGCAGGCTGCGCGGCCGGCGCCGCGGAGACAGGCTCGGGCGCAGCGTCCTGGTCGAGCCAGCCCATGCCCGTGACGACGAGCAGCGCGGCAAAGGCCCAGAAATAGGTGAGCGTCGAGGCGATGGCGATGCCGAAGTGGACCTCGACGAAATGGGCCACGATGGCCGCAAAGAGCGCCAGCACCAGCAATTGGCGGCCGCCGGACGCCGCGCCGCCGTCTGACGCGGGCCGGTGGCTCAACAGCAGGTCGACCGTGACATACACGATCACGCCGGCGATCAGCCCCGCGGGCAGCCCGATGCCGACCAGCCGCAGGCTGCCGTCGGCCAGCAGGGGCGCGATGACGCCGAGCGCGCCGCCGATGACGAGGAGCGCGATGAAGAGGCGGCGTCGGTTGGCGTCGCGCATCAGCCCCAGCCAGCGGAGCGCATAGTAGAAGATGGCGCTATAGAGCACGAGCTGGGCCGCGAACTGGATCAGCCCCCCGCGCACGAGCGCGTCGAACGTCTCGTTGTGCGAGCGGTCGGGCGACGCGTTGCGCGATTCGTAGTGCGCCAGCTCCGGTGGATAGAAGCGATTGTAGACGACCCACATCGATTCGGGGCCGTAGCCGACCAGGGGCCGTAGCGCGTTGAGCGCATCGGGCGCGCCGTCCGGCGGCTGGATGGGCGCGTGCGGCGCAAACAGCTCGACCACGCCCTCCCAGATGAGGACGCGCACCGCGTTGGTGCCCTCGGTCGTGCTGAACAGGGTGCACAGCCGGCTGATATAGCGCTCGTCGCATGCGCGAGCCAGCGGGCCGTTCGGCGCGTTGAGCGTGACCAGGAACAGCAGCCCGGCCACGGTCACCCCGATGAGCGCCAGCCATGCGCCCCGCAGATGGCGCGCCAGCCAGCCGAGGCCCGCGGGGGTCTGCGGCCGCTGCACGGCCCAGCGCGCAAGCAACAGCAGGCCCAGCATCGCGAAGACGTACAGCCCTGCGGCCAGCCCCAGCCACGGACCGCGGCTCTGGGTGTAGACGATGGCGATGAGCTGGACGACGAGGACGAACAGGTAGCCGCCCGCGCGCAGCGAGTCGCTCAGCCCGCCGTGCTCGCTGCCGAGCATCGCGGTCAGGCTGTCAAGCAGCCGCTCCAGCGTCAGGAACACGGCCATGATGAGATAGGCGGCGACGAAGATCGCGTTGCCCATGTTGGCGGCGACCCGATCGCGCACGTCGCCGCCCCAGGGCAGCGGGTCCAGCCCCGCATTTTGCAGGATGCCGTAGATGCTGATGGGCAGGCTCGTCAGGATGACCGTGTGCAGCAGTCGGCGGACCTGGTCGCGCGTGCGCAGGTTGGTCAGCATCATCATGAAGATGGCGACGTAGCTCAGGTAGGAGAGCGTGCCCTGCATCCGCACATACGAGCCGAAGAAGCTGATGCGTGGGACGACCGACAGCGTGGTGCTGAGCAGGTAGCTCGCCACGAGCGCCAGCGCGGGCAGCGCCAGCGGCGTCCCGCGCACGCGCGCCCACAGCCCGCGCCAGCCCGCCCCTCCGCGCAGCCCGCTGTCGAGCAGTTGCACCGCCCATGCGACGGCCATCAGCAGGGCGATGGAGCGCACCAGGTGGAGCTTGTCCGGCTCGAAGACGCGGCTGGAGAAGGTATTGAAGAAGAGCGGGGCGACCACCAGAGCGGTCAGCCAGCCGGCCTCGATGCTGGCGTTGCAGATACGGTTCAGGCGCGTTTCCAAAGGCGACTCTCAAAACAGGGTCGGCAGGATGATAACCACGTCATTCTACCCCGGCCCGCGCTTAAACGCAAAGCTCGCGGCCGAAACGCCAGGACGTCCGACTGCAACCGAAAGGGAGCAGCCTGAGCGGAGGGCGGCGCGCAGCGACGCACGCAGCCGAAGGACGCTTCCGCTCTGGTGAGGCGGCATCCTTCGACTGGCCTTGCGCCGTCGGCAGCGTTGAGCCGCTGGGGTAAGGGGCACGGTCAGAGACCGGCCCCAGCACTTCTCCCCTGGCTCTGGCCGGTCTCCGACCGAGCCAGGGGGCAAAAAATCGGAAGCATCCTGAGCGGAGGGCGTCGCGTAGCGAC
>MWBF01000199.1 GCA_002068935.1 Chloroflexi bacterium ADurb.Bin325 | reverse complement strand
GGCGAGCGCGCGGACTATGCGCGCCGGATCCTGGCGCAATAGCGCGGGCCCCCGCCGCGTGCGAGAATCTGGAGGTGGGCATGGCGCTCGGTGAGAGATTCACCCTCCGACCGTCGGCGATCGCGGGCGCGTGGTATCCCGGCAGCGCGCCGGCCCTGCGCCGCGCCGTCGAGGAGTATCTGGGCCAGGCGTCCCGCGCCGAGCTGCCGGGCGAGCTGCTGGCCCTTGTCAGCCCGCACGCGGGCTACGCCTACTCCGGCCCCACGGCCGGCCACGCGTTCGCCCAGGTGCGCGGGGCCGCGTTCGAGCGCGTCATCCTGCTCGGCCCGCTGCACCGGCCCATCCGGGGCAGCGCCGTGGGTTCGTTCATGGTTCCGGCCGAGGACGCCTACAGCACCCCGCTCGGCGATGTGCCGCTGGATCGCGCGTTCATCGCGCGCCTCGGCGCCGAGGTCGAGCTCACGCCCGTGCGCCGCGACGAGGAGCACGCGCTGGAGATCGAGCTGCCCTTCCTCCAGGTGGCGCTCGGCAGCTTTGCGCTCGTGCCGATGATGTTGGGCGACTATATCGGGACGCGCGGGACGGTCGAGCGGCTGGAGCGGCTGGCCCATGCGCTGGCCGCGCTCTGGGAGCCGGGCACGCTGATCGTCGTCTCGACCGACCTCAGCCACCTCGACGACTACGCCGACGTGGTGCGCACCGACCGTCGGCTGCTGGATCTGGTGCAGGCCTTCGACGTGGCTGGGCTGATCGCCGCGCTGGCCCGCGAGCAGGTGCAGGCGTGCGGGGCCAGCGGCCTCGTGGCCGCCTTCCGGGCCGCGCAGCAGTTGGGCGCGACCGCCGCGCGCGTCCTCCACTACACCAACTCCGGCGACGTGACGGGCCGCCGCGCGGCCGGCGTCTACACCGTCGGCTATATGGCCGCGGCCGTATGCCGCTGATGCACGGCGGACGCGGCCAGGTGAACGCCCGTGCTTTACGCTGATGTCTGCGTCAACACCCCGCTCGGCGCGCGGCTGACCGCGCCCGGCGCGGAGGACGACCCCCTGCTGCGCACCTTCACCTACGAGGTCCCCGACCGGCTCATCGGGCGCGTCGAGCCGGGCCACCTGGTCTGGGTCACGTTCCGCGGGCGGCGCTTGCAGGCCGTCGTGCTGCGGCTCTTCGACGCCGCGCCCGACTTCAAGACGCGCGAGATCCTCTCCCTGGTCTGGGCGCAGCCCGTGCTGACGCCGACGCAGCTTGCGCTGGCCGCGTGGATCAGCGAGACCTACCTGGCCCCCCTGATCGAGGCCCTGCGGCTGATGCTGCCGGTGGGCCTGGCCCAGCGCGGGCGCAACGTCTTTGTGCGCACGCGCGCGGCCGCGCCCGCGGGCCTGCCGCCCAACCAACAGGCGCTGCTCGACCGCATCACGGCCGCGGCCGGTGAGTGGGCCGAGATCAGCGCGGGGCTGAAGCGGGTCACGCAGCGCGACGACCTGGAGCCGCTGATCGCGCTCGGCCTGGTGGCGCGCGAGGTGGCCTTCCCCGCGCAGCCCCCGCGCGCCAAGACCGACCGCCAGGTGCGGCTGCTCGTGGCCCCCGACGAGCTGCCGCGCGTGCTGCCGTCGCTGGGCCGCGGCTCGAAGCAGGCCGATGCGCTGGCCCGCGTCGCGGCGGACGCGGACCTGGCGCTGGGCGAGCTGTGCGCGGCCGTTGGCTGCACGCCCGGCCCCGTCCGCGAGCTACAGAAGCGCGGCTGGGTGACGATCACCGGCAGCGGGGCCGCCGCGCGGGTCGCGCTGGCGCTGCCGCCGGACGCCGTCGCCGATAGCCTGGTCGAGCTGCGCGGGGGGCAGAAGCAGCGCGCTGTGCTGGAGGCGCTGGCGCGCCACGACGGCCCCGCGTGGATCGGGTGGGTGTATGCGAACACCGGCGCGACCCTGGACACGCTGCGCGACCTGGAGGCGGCCGGCCTGATCTCCATCGCGGAGGAGGTGGTCTGGCGCGATCCGATGGCGGGCTACGACATCCAGCTCGACCAGGCGCTCACGCTCACGGGCGACCAGCAGGCCGTCTGGGAGCAGATTGCCGGGCAGATCTGCCAGGACGAACCGCGCGCCGTGCTGCTCTACGGCGTCACCGGCTCCGGCAAGACGGAGATCTACCTGCGCGCGCTGGCCGAGACGCTCCAGCAAGAGAAACAGGCGATCGTGCTCGTCCCGGAGATCGCGCTGACGCCGCAGACCATCCGCCGCTTCGCCGCGCGCTTCCCCGGCAAGGTCACGGTCTGGCACAGCGGGCTGAGCGAGGGCGAGCGGTTCGATGTCTGGCGGCGCGTGCAGACGAACCATCCTGCGGCCCAGGTGGTGGTCGGCTCCCGCTCCGCGCTGTTTCTGCCCTTTGCGCGGCCCGGCCTGATCGTCGTGGACGAGGAGCACGAGCCCTCCTACAAACAGGAGCGCACCCCGCGCTATCACGCCCGGTCGGTCGCGCTGGAGCTGGGCCGGCTCAGCGCCGCGACGGTTATCCTGGGCAGCGCGACCCCCGCGTTGGAGACCTACTACGCCGCGCGGCGGGCGGAGGTCGGCCTGCTCACCCTGCCGGAGCGCATCCGCGGGGAGCTGCCGCCCGTGCGCATCGTCGATATGCGCCAGGAGCTGCGCGCGGGCAACCGCAGCATGTTCAGCCGCGCGCTGGCCTCCGGGCTGCGCCATGTCCTGAACGCGGGCCAGCAGGCCATCCTCTATCTGAACCGTCGCGGCAGCGCCTCGGCCGTGCTCTGCCGCGACTGCGGGCACGTCGAGACGTGCGCCCGTTGCAGCATCCCGCTGACCTATCACGGCGAGGGACAGATGCTGGTCTGCCACCACTGCAACCGGCGCTATCCGCAGCCGACGGTGTGCCCGGAGTGCGGCGGCCGGCGCATCCGCTATTTCGGCGTCGGCACCGAGCGGGTGGAAGAGGCCGTCCGCCTGGAGTTTCCCCAGGCACGCACGCTGCGCTGGGACCGCGATGTGACGGGCGCCAAGGGCAGCCACGACGCGATCCTCGACCGGTTCGTCGCGCACCAGGCCGACATCCTGATCGGCACGCAGATGATCGCCAAGGGGCTGGATCTGCCCCTGGTCACGCTGGTGGGCGTGGTCGCGGCGGACACCGGGCTGTTCCTGCCCGACTTCCGCGCGGCCGAGCGCACCTTCCAGTTGCTCACCCAGGTGGCGGGCCGCGCGGGGCGCAGCGAGCTGGGCGGCGAGGTGGTGGTGCAGACCTACGAGCCGGAGCACTACGCCATCGTCGCGGCCAGCAACCACGACTACGAGGGCTTCTACCGGCAGGAGATGGCCTTTCGCCGCGAGCAGGGCTATCCGCCCATCCGTCGGCTGGCGCGGCTGGTCTATTATCACGGCCTGCGCACGAAGGCCGAGGCGGAGGCCGTCCGGCTCGCGGCGGAGCTGCGGGCCGTCATCGAGCGGGCCGGGCTGCCCGACACGGATCTGATCGGCCCCGCGCCGTGCTTCTTTGCGCGTGAGCGGGGCGAGTATCGCTGGCAGATCGTCGTCCGCAGCGCGGATCCCGCGGCGCTCCTGCGCCAGGCGGCCCCGCCCCCCGGCTGGCGGCTCGATGTGGACCCGGTGGACATGCTGTGAGTTGCGGACTGCGGATGATGCCAGCGCATCCTGAGCGGCCGGGCGGCTCGACACGGTTGACGATCTGCGGCCAGTCGAAGGAGGCCGGGCGGCGCAACCGCCACGGCGCATCCTGAGCGGGTGGGCGGCTCGACACCGATGACCCAGGACGGCCAGTCGAAGGAGGCCGGGCGGCGCAACCGCCAGCGGCGCATCCTGAGCGGGTGGGCGGCGCAACGCCGATGGCCCAGTACGGCCAGTCGAAGGATGCGGGATGCTCGGCGGGCGGTGGCTCGGTCGGAGACCGGCCACAGCGCGACCGGCCACAGCGCGAGTTGTAGGCAGACGAAAGAGGAGTGTAGGGAGCGCGACCATGTCACGCATACGTTGGAATATCTTGCTCGCGTTGGTGGCCCTGGTCGGCGCGGCCTGGATCTGGGTCAACCGGCTGCCGGATGCGGGGGCCGCGGCCGTGAGCGCGGCCGGGCTGCCGCCCGCGCCCGCGATCGGCCACCCTGCGCCGGACTTCACGCTGGTCGACGTCGCGGGCGAGCCGGTGACGCTGACCGCGCTGCGCGGGCAGCCGGTCGTCCTCAACTTCTGGGCCACCTGGTGTCCGCCCTGCCGCGCCGAGCTGCCGGAGCTACAGGCGGCCAGCGAGCGGCTGCGCGGCCAGGTGGCGATCATAGGGGTGAACCAGGTGGAGGCGGCCGAGCGCGTGCGCAGCTTCGCTGCGGATCTGGCGCTGACCTTCACCATGCCGCTGGACGAGCGCGGACAGGTCAGCCGCGCCTACAACGTGCGCAGCCTGCCCACGACCTTCTTCATCGACCGCAACGGCGTCATTCGGCGCATCCAGTCGGGCGCGCTGACCGAGGCCACGCTGGCGCAGGCGCTGGAAAGCGTGTATCCCTGATATGTTTCCTGTCTTGCAGATCGGCCCGCTGGCCATCCAGACCTATCCGCTGGCGCTCCTGCTGGCGGGATGGGCCGCGCTCGCCATCGCCGCGCGGGGCGCGCAGCGGCAGGGGCTGGACGGCGACCACCTGTATAACCTGGGGCTGTACGGCTTTCTCGCGGGCGTGGTCGCCGCGCGCATCGGCCACGTGATAACCTACTGGTCGAGCTACCGCGGCCAGCTCCTCGAGATCTTCGGCTTCAACACGCAGGCGTTCCTGCTCTGGCCGGGGCTGGCGGCCGGGCTGCTCGTCGCGGGGTGGTACGTCCGCCGCCACAGGCTGCCGCTGGCGCGCGTGCTCGATGCGGCCGCGCCGGGCGTCCTCGTCGGCGTCGCCATCGCGGGCGTGGGCGCGCTGCTGGCCGGGCGCTTTCCGGGCGCGGCCGCGGATCTGCCCTGGTCGGTGGATCTGTGGGGCGTGCGCCGCCATCCGAGCCAGTTGTACGAGGCCGCGGCCGCATTGGTCGCGGCTGCTTTCGCCGCACGCGCGCAGCGCGGGGGCGCGCGGCCCGGCGCGGCCGCGCTGATCGCGCTGCTCGGCTACGGGCTGGGCCGCTGGCTGCTGGAGCCGTTCCGCGCGGAGAGCGCCGTGATCCTGGGCGGCCTGCGGCTGGCCCAGGTGCTCGGCCTGGCGGCGAGCCTGGCCGCGCTGTGGGGGCTGGCGCGGCAACGGATGGCGCACCTCACCCCCTCTGGCTCCTCCTCTCCTGAGGTGAGCGCCCGCACGTCAGGAGAGGGGGACGGGGGCTGAGCGCCGCGGCTACGCCGGCCGCGGCCTCGTCGCCGCGATGAGGATGCGCCGCTCGTCCGCCAGCGCCGCGGGCATGATAGGGTAGGCGGGCAGCAGTTCATCGACCGCGAAGCCTGCTGCCTCCAGCGCGGCCGCGTACTGCGCGGGCGGGCGGATGCGCAGCGCGTGCTCCACGGCGAAGGTCTCCACGCGATCCGGCCGCTCCACCCGGAACGTCTGCGCCATGCGCCAGACGCCGCCCGGCGCATCGTAGCGGTGCGTCTCGCTCACCTCCACGCCGCCCCACCGCGTCGCAAAGCGCGTCACCGTCGGGGGCAGCGGCTCCTCGCCCAGCACGGCGACATAATCGAAGACATCCACGATCAGCCGGCCGCCCGGCCTCAGCGCGCGATGCAGGCTGTGCAGCGCCGCGGCCAGCGCGGCGTCCTCGTGCAGATAGGCCAGCGGCGACTCCAGGCAGAGCGCGGCGTCGAAGCAGGCCGCAAACGGCAGGCTGCGCAGATCCGCGCGCACCAGTTGCGCGGGGATGCCGCTCGCGCGCAGCGCCTGTCGCGCGACCAGCAGCATGGCCTGCGACAGGTCCGCGCCCACCACGCGATAGCCCATCCGCGCGAGCGGCAGGAGGTGACGGCCCGTGCCGCAGCCCGCATCCAGCACGCGGCCGGGCGGCGCGGGCAGGCGGCTGCGCAGATAGGCGAGCTGGGCCGCGAGAAAGGCGGCGTTTGTCCCCGCGATGGGGCCCGTCGACTGCGCGCCGTACAGCACGTCGTAGACCGCGGCCCAGGCGGCCTCCGGGTCGGCCGCGGCCCGGATCGGCCGGCCGTCACTCGCGGTAGTCATCGGGCGTGTCGATGTCGTGGAGCACCTCCGGCGTCGGCCAGTCCAGCCATGCGATCGCGCGGCGGTGCGCCTCGATGATCGGCCGCGCGCCGATGTCGCCGCTCAGGCGGGCGAACTCCGGCCAGGTCGCGCGGTCGAAGAGCACCGGGTTGCCGCGCCGCCCCGCATGGCGCGGCGCGACGACCGGCGCGAGCGTGGCCCGGTGGCGCGCCGCGAGCGCGGAGAGCAGCTCCGGCGTGACGCCCGGCTGGTCGGCGAGCAGGAATATCACCGCGGCGAGCTGGCCGCGGGCGGTCGCGGCGCTCAGCCCCGCGCGCACGCTCCGGCTCTGGCCGTGCGCCCAATCCTCGACCATCACGACATCCAGCCCGGCGTCGGGCAGGCTCGCGCGCAGCGCGGCCTGCACTCGGTCCGCCTCCGCGCCCGTCACGACCACGACCCGGTCGATGTCCGGGCAGGCGAGGGCCTGCGCCGCGACATGGGCGACGAGGGGCCGGCCGCGCCACGGCTGCACCTGCTTCAGCGCGCCGAAGCGCCGCGCGCCGCCCGCGGCCAGCACGACGGCCGTCACCCGCCCCCAGACCTCGTGCGCGGGCGGGTCC
>MWBF01000198.1 GCA_002068935.1 Chloroflexi bacterium ADurb.Bin325 | reverse complement strand
CGTCGGCGGCGGCGGGCCGTCCACCCGCTCAGGATGCCCGTCGCGCCCGCGCTCCCGGCAAGGTACTGAAGCGCCCACTACGAACCTGGGACGTTGGTTTGTAGTAGGCGCTTGAGCGCCCGCGCGACCGCGCGTTACGGCATCGCCTGCACCTGCTGGAGCATCCCGTCGATCATTGCCTCCGGCGCGACCGGCAGCGTATTGGCCTGGAACTCCAACATGCCCAGCAGCGGCATATCCATGAGGAAGCCGGTCGGGTCGATGCCGATGCCGCCGTCCTCCATATCGCCCTCGCCCAGCAGTTTGGCGATCGCGGCCTGCATCTGCTGATATATCGGCTCGATCACGACCTTGCCGCGGCGATCGGCCAGCCAGTCGCGCAGGGTCGAGTCGCGGCTCAGCCGGGAGGGCAGGTTCAGCGTGGACTGTAGCTCGACCGTGACCGTCCCGCGGATGTCTGCGGCGGATGCGCCGACGAGGATGTCGAACGCGCCGTCCTCGGTGATCCACTGCGCATAGGCCGGGTGATAGTAGGCAAAGGCCCGGAAGTCGAGCGGGATGGTCACGGTTCGGGTCTCGCCCGGCTGCAACGCCACCTTGGCGAAGCCCTTGAGCTCCTTCACCGGCCGCACCAGATCCGCGGCCCGGTCGTGCACGTAGACCTGCACGATCTCCTTGCCCGCCACCTTGCCGGTGTTCGTCACATCCACCGAGACCGTCACGCCGTCCACGTCGCGGAAGCGCGCGGCCGAGACACGCGGCGCGCCGTACTCGAACGTGGTGTAGCTCAGGCCGTGGCCGAAGGGGAAGAGCACCGGCTGTTCCTTCATATCATAGTAGCGGTAGCCGATGAAGAGGCCCTCGCCGTAGCGCACCTCGCCGTGGCCGCCGGGATAGTTGATGAAGGCGGGCGTGTCGGCCAGCTTGAGCGGGAAGGTCTCGGCCAGCTTGCCCGACGGGTTGACCGCGCCGAACAGGATGTCGGCGATCGCGCCGCCGCCGGCCTGCCCCATCATCCACGCCTCCAGGACCGCGGCCGCGCCGTCCAGCCACTCGCTCATGGCGAGCGCGGAGCCGTTGTTCAGGATGACGACGGTGCGCGGCTGCACGGCGGTCACGGCCTTGATGAGCGCCGTCTGCTGCGCGGTCAGATCCAGATCCGTCCGGTCGTAGCCCTCCGACTCCTTGTACGTCGGCAGCGCGATATAGAGCAGCGCGACCTCGGCGGCCTGCGCCGCAGCCACCGCGGCCTCGATCAGGTCGGGCCGGCTGCTGTCGTCGCGCGGATAGCCCTCGCTGAAGGTGATCTCCGCGCCGCCGGCCAGCTTCGTCAGCTCCTCCAACGGCGCATCCACGCGGGTCGGGTTGATGTGCGAGCTGCCGCCGCCCTGGAAGTGCGGCTCCTGCGCCGCGCGGCCGATGACCGCGATGCGCTGCACGCCCTTCAGCGGCAGGATGCCGTCGTTCTTGAGCAGCACCATGCCCTCGCCCGCCATCTTGCGCGCCAGCGCGTGGTGGGCGGCCTGGTCGAACGCGGCGCCCTTGGGCGTCTCCGCGGCCTTGAAGACGATGTGCAGGATGCGCCGGACTGCCTCATCCAGCACCGCCTCGTCGAGCGCGCCCTCGCGCACCGCCTCGACGACCTCCTGCACGCGGCGGGGCCGCGGGCCGGGCATCTCCAGATCCAGCCCGCCGCGCAGCGCGGCCACCCGGTCGTGCACCGCGCCCCAGTCCGAGACGACGAACCCCTCCAGGCCCCACTCGTCCTTGAGGATCTCCGTGAGCAGCCTGTGGTGCTCGGAGCCGTAGACGCCGTTGATCCTGTTGTACGAGCACATCACCGTCCACGGCTGCGCCTTCTTGACCGCGATCTCGAACGCCGGCAGGTAGATCTCGCGCAGCGTGCGCTCGTCCACCACCGAGTTCATGGTCATGCGCTGATATTCCTGGTTGTTGGCGGCGTAGTGCTTGAGCGACGTGCCCACGCCCTTGCCCTGGATCCCGTCGATGAAGCTGGCGGCCAGCTCGCCGGCCAGATAGGGATCCTCGGAGAAATACTCGAAGTTGCGGCCGCAGACCGGCGTCCGCTTCATGTTCACGCCCGGCCCCAGCACGACGCCCACGCCCAGGGCCAGCGCCTCCGCGGCCAGCGCCTCGCCCAACTGGCCGAGCAGCTCGCGATCCCACGAGGAGGCCGTGCAGGAGGCCGTCGGGAAGCAGGTGGCCGGCAGGCTCTCGGAGCCGAGCCCCTCCGCCTGCGCGACGCGGCGCAGACCGTGCGGCCCATCCGAGACCCACAGCTCGGGCACGCCCAGCCGCTCGATTGCGGTCGTCGTCCAGGTCGTCGCGCCGGTGCAGAGCGCGGCCTTCTCCTCCAGGGTCATCTGTTGCACGATAGAGCGAATGTCGGTCACAAAGAGACTCCTTTCATAGATGCGCTGCGGATGGCGTCCCCGCGCCGCAGGCCTTGTGTCTATCCGAAAACCCGCTCTGGCCGGTCTCTGACCGTGCCCCTGGCTCGGTCGGAGACCGGCCAGAGCAATTTTCGGATAGGTTCTTTATACGGTCGAGAGATCCCATTCCTCGTAGATCTTCGGCACATCGCTGATGAGCCGTTTGGTGTAGGGCTCCTGCGGATGCAGGATGACCCGGTCGGCCGTGCCGCTCTCGACGAACCGGCCGTGTTCCATGATGTACACGGTGTCGGAGACGTAATAGGCCAGGCCGATGTCGTGCGTGATGAAGATGAGCGTCATCCCCACCTCGTCGCGCAGCTTCATCAGATAATCCAGGATGGTCGCGCGCGAGCAGGCGTCGATCATCGACGTCGGCTCGTCCGCCAGCAGGATCTTCGGCTTCAGCAGGAAGATGCGGGCAATCATCAGGCGCTGCATCTGCCCGCCCGAAAGCTCGAAGGGATACTTGTTGGTCATCTCCTCGAACTTCAGGTTGACGAAGCCGCACGCCTCCGTCATCAGCTCGATCTTTTTGGCACGCGGCAGGCCGCGGCCGCCGCGCATGTGGATGCAGTCCAGCAGCACGGTGTCGATCTTGTTGAAGATGTTGTACGCCGAGAAGGGGTCCTGGAAGATGGCCTGGATGTTCTTCCAGTATTCCTGCCGCTTCCGGTGCGAGCTGATATCGCGCTTCTGCCCCTGGAAGTAGACCTCGCCCTCCGTCGGATTGATCAGCCCGAGGAGCATTTTCGCCAGGGTGGTCTTCCCGCTGCCGGACTCGCCGACGATCGAGATGACCTCCCCTTCGCGGAACTCGAAGTCCACGTGATCGACGGCGACCGTGGTGCGGCGGCCCAGCCCGAAGACCTTCGTCAGCCCCACCCCGCTCAGACAGGGCTTGCTTTTACGCGGCGCGTCCATAGGCCTCCCTCAGCGTCTCTTCCGACAGGATGCAGCGGTAAGCGCGGCCCCCGCCCACCTCGTACAGCGGGATGGCCATCACCCGGCACTCCGCCCGGACATACTTGCAGCGCTCGGCAAACCGACAGCCCATCGGCGGCTTCTTCAGGTTCGGCGGCGCGCCGGGGATGGCGGTCAGCTTGACATCGCGCAGGCCGCTTTCGGGCACGATGATCGAGCCCATGAGGCCCTTCGAATATGGGTGGAGCGGGTCGAAGACGGCCTGCCTGGCCGTGGCCTGCTCCACGATCTGGCCGGCGTACATCACCATGATGTCGTCCGTGACGTTGTACAGCAGGGGCAGCTCGTGCGTGATGAAGATCATCGACTTGATGAACCCGGTCTCCATCAGGTTCTTCAGCATCTTGATGACCATCTTCTGCGACGTGACATCCAGCGCGGAGGACGGCTCGTCCGCGATGAGCACCTTGGGCCGCAGGATGACCGACACCGCGATCACCGTGCGCTGCTTCATGCCGCCCGACAGCTCGACCGGGTACTTGTGCAGCACGTCGGCGGGCAGGCCCAGGGTCTCGAAGCTGGCCCGCGCCAGGTCGTAGATGAACTTCTTGTTCTCGGTCGGGTCGTGCGCCAGGACCACATCCTCGATGAAGTTGATAATCCTGCGCGTCGGATTCAGCGCGTTCATCGCGGCCTGCGGGATGTAGGCGATCTCCGTCCCCAGGATCGATTTGCGCACGTCATCCGGCTTCATGCCGGTGATGTTGCGGCCGTCGATGACGATCTCGCCGCTCATATAGTGCAGCGGCGGGAAGTAGTAGCCCATCAGGCTGAGGGCCAGGGTCGATTTGCCGCAGCCGGATTCGCCGGCGATGCCCAGCGACTTCCCCTCCTCGACCTGGAGGGAGACATGATCGACCGCGTAGACATCCTCCCGGAAGCGGGTGATGTACTTCGTCGTCAGGCCCTTGACATCGAGCACGACTTTTCCCATAGCAGCACCTAATCTCGCAGCGCAGGATTGAACACCTGGTCGAGGCCGGTGTTCATCAGGTTCATGGAGAACGTGATCAGCGCGATCGTCATCAGGACGGGCAGATAGGCCCACCACTTTTCGAGGATGTGCGCCTGATAGATCATCGCCCAGTTCATCATCAGGCCCAGGGTCGGCACCTCGGTGGTGCGCGGCCCCAACCCCAGGATCGCCAGCCCCGCCTCCTGCAGGATGCCGGACGAGATCTGCAGGATGAATGCCATGACGACGTATGAGGCGACATAGGGCAGGATGTCGTTCAGGATGATGTGCGGGATCGAATGCCCGGACAGCTTGGACAGGTTGACGTGGTCGCGGTTGCGCAGCGAGATCACCTGCGCGCGCACGGATCTGGCGGTCCAGGGCCAGGCGGTCAGCCCGATGACGGTGGCGATGGTGAACGCGCCGCGTTTATCCTGCCCGATGCTGAAGGAGATGAGGATCAGCAGCACGAACGTGGGGATGACGGTGAAGAGGTTGGTGATGAACATGGTGAAGTCATCCAATAGGCCGCCGATATAGCCCGCGGCCAGCCCCAGCGTCAGGCCGATCAGCGTGGCGATGATGCCGGCCACCAGGCCGATCTGCAACGAGACGCCCGTGGCCCGCACCAGCTCCGTCAGCACATCGCGGCCGAAGTTGTCGGTGCCCAGCGGCAGGAAGCGCACGTTTGCGACCTCGCGGATGTTCACGTAGTCGGTCTGCTTCACCTCGCGGCCCGCTTGCAGCGCGCCCGTGTCGGCCGCGCGGGAGGCGATGATCGCGCCCTCGGTGGAGAGCAGCCCCTGGATCGAGGCGTTGAGCCGCTGGTAGGCCCTCGACTTGGCGAGGGTCATGCCCGGGATCTGCAGGCGCGGGTCGTAGTGGCTCCCCCACTGGTTGAGGAGCTGCTCCGTATCCGCAGTGTCGATCTCGTCTGCGGGCAGGCCAGCCGCCACGAGCCAGTTCTTCATCTCGGTGCGGTTCTCCTGGCTCAGCTTGCTGGCGACCCGCTTGGCCGCGGCGTCATCCAGGTGCAGCGTGTACGTCGTGGGCGCGTTGATGCTGTCGTAGGTGTTCACGTAGATGCCGGGCGGGAAGAAGGTGCCCTGGGCGATGATCTGCAACGGCGGGTCGGGGACGAGCAGCGGGTAGATGATGACGATCAGCAGGATCGCCACGAAGATGATGAACCCGGCCATAAACTTGCCGGAGCGGGCCACCTGTCGGAGCGTATGTTTCATGGCAGCATACCTCAGTCGGCCTGCGTCGCCTTGATGCGCGGATCGATGAAGCCGTACAGGATCTCGATGATGAAGATCGCCAGCAGCACCATCACCGTGATGATCAGGGATGCGAACGAGATGAGGGGATAGTCCTGGCCCATCACCGCGGCCAGGAGGGTGGTGCCCAGCCCCGGATAGCTGAAGACGATCTCCGCAATCAGCGCGCCGCCGATCATCGTGCCGATGGAGGTCGCCAGCCCCGTCACCTGGGGCAGCATGGCGTTCCGGAAGACGTAGCCGACGATCTGGCGATCCTTGATGCCCATGAAGCGGCTGTACTTCACGTAGTCGGCGTTCAATTCGTAGATGGACATCGAACGCATGCCGATGGCCTGGCCGCCGATCGCGATCAGGACGAGCGACCAGAACGGCAACTGGTAATGGGTGATCGCCGACCAGACGAACTTCCAACTGGCGTTGGGGATCATGTCGAAGCCATAGCCGCCGGAGGTGGGGAACCACTTGAGGTGCACGGCAAACACGACCATCAGGATGATCGCCATGCCGAAGGCCGGGAGGTTGCTGACGAAGATGGCGATGGGCAGGAGGACCTTGTCGAGGCTTCCCTTGATATAGGCCGCCAGCGCGCCCAGCATGTTGCCGATGAGCCAGCCGACGATGATGGCCGGAAACTGTAAGGCGACGGTCCACCAGATCGATGCGCCGATCACGTCCGTCACGGTGCGGGGGTACTGGCTGAACGAAAAGCCGAAATCGCCCCGCAGCACGTTGCGGACGTAGACGATGAACTGCTCGAGCATGGGCTTATCGGTGGCAAATAGTTGCGTGTATTGCTCGTAGATCCTTTGGACGCCGATCGCGCTGCTCATGCCCTGGGCCTGGCGCGCGACGATGGCCGCGACCGGGTCGCCGGGCATCAGCCGCGGCAGGATGAAGTTCAGCAGGAAGGCAAACACAAAGGTGATGGCCAGCCAGCCCAGTTTGTTGAGGAAATACTTACGGTACCCTTTCAAACCAACACCTCCCGAAACGGTCGGCAGGGCGGGACGGGATCTGCGCCGGGAGCGCCAGGGGCAGCCCTCACGCCCGCTCCTTCGACTGGCCTTGCGGCGTCAGCCACGGCGAGCCGGACAACCCGCTCAGG
>MWBF01000197.1 GCA_002068935.1 Chloroflexi bacterium ADurb.Bin325 | reverse complement strand
GAAGAGGGTTTTCCCATCGAGTCGCTCTGCCGCCACAACTGCTGGCAGGCCTGGCTGAGCGACTGCCAGTAGTATTCGGGGTCCTGCTCGGCCCAGCCGGGCTGCGGCGAGACATACGGCTGGATCGCCACCCGCGCTTTGCCGAGCAGGTTGCCCTGCAGGTCGAACGCCAGCGCGCGCACGCTCTGCGTGCCGTTGTCGATTGCCAGCAGAAGGTCTTTCAAGGATCTTATCCTCTGCCGGGGCTTCCTTGCGGGAAGCCGCGGCGCGGTGAGAGTCCTGAGACTATCTGAAAAGCCCGGAACGGGCGGCTGAAACCGCGGCCACATCCAAGTCCCTGCGGACTTGCGGGCTTCAGTCTGCGCAGGCAGACCTGGCAATAGCAGCCGTGGACAGTCGCCAGGAGGCTTTTTAAACAGCCTCTTAAAGCCCATCCAAGCGACCTGCTCTGGCCGGCTTCCCGGCTCGGTCAGAGACCGGCCAGAGCGAGCTGTTCGGATAGGCCCCTATTCCACGATCAGCCGGTCGACGCCGGTCCGCCCGAACGTCTCCGGCGCATACATCTCCTCCGCCTTTGCGGGCGGGACGACGAACGCGCCGGGCGTCGTGGCGCGGGCCACATAGGTGTACTCGTAGACGCCGCCCCACAGATACGATGCGAACGCCTCGACCCGCTGGTCGCGCAGGTTCTGGTGCTCGTACCACGGCCTCCACCACCAGTAGTAGCCCCTGGCGCGCGGGTCGGGCTGGCCGACACCCTCCGGCGTCGGTCCGGTCACCGCGAGCGCCGGGTTGAGCGCCTCCAGCCCCGCGGGGAGCGGGTCGACCAGCGCGACGTGGAAGCGGGTCGCGGGCGCGACCATCGTCAGCCGCACGCGCACCCGTGCGCCGGCCCTGACATGCCACACGCCGTCCGCGTCCTTCGTCACATCGTCCGCGTTGTCCACGCCCTCGTAGGCGCGCTCCACGGTGAACCCGGCCTCGTAGGGCGGCAGGTTCAGCGCCTGCGGCGCATAGCGCATGCCCAGCCGGTAGTACAGCCGGCCTGGCCCGTCCTTGCTGATGATGAGGTTCTCCTGCTCGGCCACCTCCTCAGCGACGACGGCCATCGGCACGTCGATGCGCTGATACTCGGTCGTGCGTCCGCGGAAAGCCGCCTCGCCGGCGTACTGCTCGCCCAGCCAGATGCGCGCCACGAAGTCGGGCGTCTGGGCCTCGTAGGTGTTGAAGTAGCGGTCGAGCGCCAGCAGGATGAAGGAGTTCTCCTGCGTGTTCGACCAGCGGCCGGCCTTGCGCTGGCCGAGCAGTCCCGTCACCAGCTTGGGGATCAGGTCGCTGTCCGGCTGGTCCTGTATGAGGGCGTCCAGCAGGATGCCGTCGGCGCGGCGGCTGGAGGCCAGGATCACGTAGCCCTGATCCCGGTAGTCGGCGACGAAGTGGGCCGCGCCCGCGGTCTCGGTCACCCGGTTGAGCAGGTGGCGGCGGATGGCCGCAACCTCGGCCTGCGAGCCCGCATCGTCGCTGAGCACGGGCAGCAGGAAGCCGATGGCCTCGGGCGACAGCTTCTCCAGCCCGACCTCGGCGATGATCTGCCGCGCCCGCGCCGCGTCCCGGTCGCCCATCTGCGCGCGCACGTTCAGCGCGTATGCGGTGAGCGTCTGCCTGACACCGTCGCTGTACCACGACGGATAGTGTGACTCGATGTCTTGCAGGTACTTGAGCGCCAGGTCGAGCATCTGCTGGGGCACGTCGTAGCCCTTCATTCTGGCGCGCTGCAACGCGTTGGCGACGTGGATGCTGTGATAGGGCCAGGACTCATATCCGCGCACCCAGATGGGGAAGCCGCCGTCAGGGTTCTGCATGCCGCGTAGCCGCTCGATGTCGCGCGCGACCGCGGCCTCGATCTGCGCGGGCAGCGGCAGGCCCTCCGCCTCGAACGCGGTCAGCACGTCGCGTAGCGCGGCGACTGCCAGGATGCGCGAGGCGAGCTGCTCCGAGCACTCGAAGGGGTAGGAGACGAGGTAGAGCACCGCGTCGGTCAGCGCTTGCAGCGCGGTCGAGGAGGTGGTGATCTCCAGCCCGCCGAACTGCGTGAACACGCCGGTCGGCGCGATGACCGGCTGCGCGACCGCGCCCTCGTCCAGCACGCCGTACACGGCAAACGCCTCGGTCGTCGCGGGCGTGTAGACCGGCAGCGCGAAGCTGGCCGCGTCCGCCCACTTGCCCGCGGTGGCCGCGACCTGGAAGCGCGCGGTCCCGGCCTGCTCGGTGAAGGCCGCAAAGCGCACCTCCACGCGGTCGTTGGCCGGCACGGTCACGCGGCGGCCATTCTTGTCCGCCAGGCCCACGTTGGTCGCGCGCAGCGCCACATCCACCGTCAGCGGCTCGTCCGTCTGGTTCTGCAGCACGACCGGCAGCTCGAACTGGTCGCCGAAGTTGAGGAAGCGCGGGGGCGACGGCCGCACCATCAGCGGCAGCCGCGCCGTGATGGCCGCCTGGCCCTTGCCGAACTCGCGGCCGCCGGCGACCGCGACCACGATCACCCGGTAGCGCGTCAGGTTATCGGGCAGCTTGACGATGACGCGGGCCCGGCCCTCCGCATCGGTCGCGACCGCGGGCGACCAGTGCGCCAACGGGTTGAAGTCCTGGCGGACGGCAATGGCCGCGCCTGGCTGCTCGGCGGCAGACTCCTCCATCGCGGCCTGCTTTGCGACCGCTTCCGTGGGCGCCGGGGCGGCCATCGCCATATCCGGCATTGCCGCGCCGGCTGCCGGGCTTTCGCGCTCCGCTTCCAGGTCGAGCTGGTCCGGGCTGGCGAGGATGATGTTGGGCCGGCTGTGATAGTCCGACATCTCGGTCCAGCGTTCGCTGTAGAACGTGGTGATGGGGTCGGGCACATCGTAGCCGGTCAGCGCCAGGATCGCTTCGTCCACGACCGCGACGGCCAGCTCCGCGTTGGCGACCGGCTGTCCCGCGGCATCCACCGCCAGCACGTCGACCTCGGTCGAGCCGCCCGGCTCCAGCTTCTCGGCCAGCGGCTCGACCTCCAGCGTGAGCGTCCTGGCGAGCGGCGGGACGCTCAGATTCAGCTCCCCGCTCGCGAGCGCGGGCCGCCTGGGCAGCTCCGTCGTGGGCGCGGCCGTGCCCGGCTCGGCCTGCGCGGCATCCCCCGTGCGCTCGGCCGCGCCCACGAGATCTACCTGGACGTAGATGTTGGGCACGAACGCGTCCTCGATGGGGACGTGCAGGGTGTAGGACGGGCCGTCCACGGTGAAGCGCTCGCTGCGCACCAGGCCGGAGCGCCGCAGGGTCAGCAGCCCCTCCGCGGGGTAGAACGGCGCCTGCACCAGGATCTCGGCGGTCTCGCCCGCCCGGTATTCCTGCTTGTCGGGGATCAGCGTGACCTCTTCCTGTTCGACGTTGCGCTGGGGCCGGCGGTCGCCGCCGCTCACCCAGCGGGTGATCTGCGTCTGGTTGGGCCGCCCCTGTTCGTCGAGCACGGCCGCGGTGATGCGATACGCGCCGCCCTCCGGCGTCTCGAACGTGCAGCGCGCCGGCTCGGCCGCGGACGTAACCGTGCAGGTCTGGCTGTCGGCCGGCTCCTCGCGCCAGCCCGAGCTCGTGTTGCGCCAGACGAGCCGCTCGGCCACGACCTTGACCTCGGCCTCAGCGACCGCCTTGCCGTCCAGGTCGGCCACGATGATGTCCACGCCGATGGGCTCGGTGCGCTCGACGAAGAACCGATCCGTCCTGAGCCCGACGTAGAGCGACGCCGGGTGCACCAGCACGCTGGCCTGGCTGGTCCATGCCTGCCGGTTGACGTCCATCACCGTCACAGATGCGCTCACGGTCGACGGCTCCGGCGGATCGACCGCGCGGAAGTCGATGTGCAGCCGGTGGATGCCGGCCGCGTCGGTCGTGCCCGTGATGGTCTGCGCGGACTCGACCGTCCGGTCGCGGTCGCTGGACCACCACGGAGTCCAGCGGCCAAAGGTAAAGTCGTCCCAGCCGGGCGGGCTGTAGCTGCCGCGCTGCGAAATGACGTTCCACATCACATCCGCGTTGGGCAGCGCGCCGCCCGCATAGTAGGCCGCGCTGACCTCCAGATCCGCGCCTCCGCCGACGATGTGCGGCTGGGGTGAGACGACCGCGGCCTTGACCTCATATTCGGGCCGGCGGAACTCCTGCACCTGGAACGTGTACTGATAGCTGGTCCCGTCCAGCCTCTGGCCGAGGCCGCCCGCCTCCAGCGTCAGATAGGTCGCGCCCAGGTTGATGTTGTCGGGGAGCGTGAGGCTGAAGTCGAACCCGCCGAGCGCGTTCAGCGTTGCGCTGCCGTCGAGCACCTGGTTGCCGCGCGCGTCCTGCAGGCTGTAGGCTACGGTCCTGGCCGCGTCGTCCAGCGCGGCGATGTCCCCGCGCGGCCCCGCGCCGACGACGCGCAGCCAGCCCTTGACGTGGACCTCCTCGCCGGGCCGATAGATGCCGCGATCATCGAAGACGTACCAGCGCAGCGCATCGGTGAGCGGCTGCTGCTGCCAGCCGCCGTCCGCGCCCCAGTAGTAGGTGTTCTGCGGCAGGAAGGCGGTGTCGTTGCCCTGCCGCGCGATGAGCATCTGCGCGGGCTTGCCCGCGGGCAGCGGCAGGGTGGCCGTGCCATCGGCCGCGGTCGTCGCGGCGCCGCCGGAGCTGAGCGCCAGCTCGACGCCCTTGAGCGGCGCGCCGTCCCGCAGGTCGTTGGCCCAGGCCAGCATCTGGCCCTGATCCACGAAGGCGTCCAGCCCGATGCGCGTGCCCTGGATCCAGGCGAACAGCACCGGCGCACGATAGCCGCGCTGGGAGAAGATGGACGGCAGCAGATCGCGCTCCGGCTCCACGACGACGATGATGTGGCCCAGCCCGTCGGGCAGCGCGCTGCTGAGGTCGATGCTCGTCTCGGCGAGCCGATCCGCGCGCGATTCGACGTTGACGGTCTTCGAGAGCACCCGCCGGCCCGGCGGCGTGGGCAGTCGATCCTGCCGCCAGACGTCCCGCTGGAACGCCAGATAGGACTGCCAGTCGTCGGGCGTGACCGCGTATGCGCGCACCGACAGCCGCGTGAAGTTGACGCTGTAGACCGTGTAGACCGGCTTTGCCATCGGGTCGAGCACGATCAGGCTGCCGCCGGGCGCGCTCAGCATGGGCTGGCTGGAGCCGACAGCAAAGGTCAGATCCTCCGCGTGTCCGAGCGACTGGCCGAAGACGTCCTTAATGTCCGCGCCGACGCGCACGGTGTAGGTCGTGCGGCCCTCGCTGCGGCCCTGGATCAGCAGCGTATCGCCCCAGACGTTGACCGTCGCGCCGGGCAGGCTCGGGGTGATGGTAAGTTGCTCGGCGGTCACCGTCGCGGCGTCGAGCGGGTTGCTGAAGCGGATGCTCCACGGCGTGAACGGCGCGCACTCGTCGCCCCAGCCGCACCGCTGCTCGACGACCCGCAGCGGGCCGTAGGTGCGGAAGGAGAAGGTGTAGGGCTTGGTCGTGGTCAGCGAGCCTTCGAGCGACGGCGTGCCGGGACCGACCGTGATCGTGACCTGGCTGTCGGCGGAGAGCTGCTCCACGGGGCGGAAGACCAGCCAGCGCCCCTCGAGGCCGCGTTTCGTGAGCCGGCTCATCGCCTCGTCAGCTGCGATCTCGTCGTCCGTCGCCAGCCGCAGCGGGAAAACCGTATCCTCGACCGCGGCCTGGATGGTCTTCAGCACGGCCTGCGGGTCGATGCGCTGGTCGAACGAGACGAAGATCAGCGGGTCGCGGCGCGTCGGTTTGTCCTGCGGCGACGCGGCCTGCACCTGGGGCGCCGGCGTCGTGAAGGTGAAGGTGCCGGCGTTGGCCAGCTTGCCGCCGGTCGCGGAGGTCGTGCCCGCGGGGATCTCGACGGTGTACGCAGTCGCCATCGGGAAGCGCCCCGCGGCCATGCTGCCGCTCTCGCCCAGCGGCTCGAAGACGAGCGTCTTCGTGCCGACCCAGCGCCACTGTCCGGCCGGCTGCGGCGACAGCTTGACGGGGATCGGCAGCTTCGCCAGATCGGCCAGGCCGGTCAACGCGACCATCGGCTGGTTGAAGGTGACGCTGAGGTTGGCGGCCAGCGGCACGTCGCCCTCCGGCGCATAGCGCAGGACCTCCAGGGGGCCGACCTCCGTAGCCGGCGCCTCAGCCGCGACGGGCGCGGGGAAGGGCACCTTGACGACGACGCCGGGCCGCGGCGCGGGCAGCGATTGGGCCGGGAAGCGGAAATCCTGGACATCGCCGTCCTCGCCTTCGAAGGCCGGCAGGCGGTTCAGGATCTTCTGCGCGTCCGCCTCGTCGAGCGGCGCGCCGATCGTGAGCGGGTTGCGCTCCGCGGCGGGCGGCTGATCCGCGCCGACCGATAGGTCGTAGACGAGGCCCGATGCAGGCTGCGGCGTGGGCTCAGCCTCGACGACCACCTGGCTTGTCGGCGCATCCTCGGCCGCAACCAACGGCGTGACCGTGTTCGCACACGCGCTGAGCAGGGCGAGCGCCATCAGGACAGCGATCGCGAGAAACGGTATCGGACGCATAGACATGGGACCCTCCTTTGGAGACAGCCGGACATATTATACACCAGGATGGCGCATATCGGGGACGTCGCGTCCGGGCCGAAAGTTTCATGAGGGCGTCTTTAGCGAGCGGAGGGCCGCCGCAGCCTGGATGGAGGCCGCTCTGACGGGGCTCGGTCAGAGACCGGCCCCAGCATTTTTAACGTCGGCCGCGCTTTGGACAGGATTCACAGGATTTACAGG
>MWBF01000196.1 GCA_002068935.1 Chloroflexi bacterium ADurb.Bin325 | reverse complement strand
AGGAATCCGGCCGCCTCGGCCGTGGGCTGGGGCGGCTCCGGCTCGACGGTCGGCGCTTCGGGCGGCGGCGCGGGCAGATCCGCCGGCGGTTCGGGCGCTTCGGGCAGCGGCTCAGACGCTTCGGGCGGCGGCTCAGGCGTGAATGCTTCCGGCGTGTCTGTGGGCAGCAGGGGGGACGACTGGAACAACGTGTCCGCGGCCGCGCCGCGCGACAGGACCAGCGCGAGGCCCGCGGCCAGGATCACAACGGTCAGTAACAGCGCAGCGCGCAGAGATCGGGTAGACAAAGATGATACGAACTTTCGGTGCCGTCTGATAATGCCGCATGATTATAGCATGGGCCGCGGCGAAGCAGAAACGCAGCAGTTCCCTCTGGATCGGAGCGCCCTGATCTCGGGACATGAGCATCCGCGCCTGTTTGTAGTAAGAGCCTATCCGAAAACCTGTTGAGCGCCCGGCCTCACCCCCTCGGCTCCCCCTCTCCTGACGTTGGCGAGCCTTCGGTTCGCCCGTCAGGAGAGGGGGATGGGGGGTGAGGTAAGCCGGAGCGAATTTTCGGATAGACACCAAGCGCTTCAGCGCCCCGCGCTCGATACTGCGCTGAAGCGCCCACTACGAACCTCCGAGCCAGGGGGCACGGTCAGAGACCGGCCCCAACGCTGCGCCGTCCACCCGCTCAGGAAGCCCGCGCGCCCCCATCTGTTTGTAGTAGGCGCTTCAGCGCCCCGCGCTCGATACTGCGCTGAAGCGCCCACTACGAACCTCCGAGCCAGGGGGCACGGTCAGAGACCGGCCCCAACGCTGCGCTGTCCACCCGCTCAGGAAGCCCCCGCTTTGGGGCGCATCTGGAAATATCGGCGTCACGCGTCGTTGTCCGGCCCGGCGGGGCGCAGCGCGGCGACGTCGCCGGCCCAGACGACGTGCTCCGCGCCGTCGTCGTCCGCCAGGATCAGCCCGCCGCCGGGGGTGACGCCGGTCGCGACGCCGATGTGCGCGCCGCCGCGCAGCGCCACGCGCACGCGCTGGCCGAGGGTGTCGAGCCGGGCGGCCCAGGCCAGATGGGGCGACTCGCCCGCCAGCAGCCGGTCATAGCGGGCCTCGAAGGCCGCGAGCAGCGCGGCCAGCAGGCCGATCCGATCCACCGGGCGGCCGAGGAGCATGGCGAGGCTGGCGGCTCGGCCGCGCAGGTCGTCGAGCCCGGCCGCAGCGAGCACCGCGGGCGCATCGAAGTCCAGGTTGACGTTCAGCCCCAGCCCCAGGATCGCATACTGCACCTGCGCGCCGGCGAACTCCGCCTCCGCGAGCAGGCCGCCGAGCTTGCGCCCCGCATAGACGAGGTCGTTCGGCCACTTCAGCCCGATGTGCAGCCCGGTCGTCTGCTCGATGGCCTCCGCCGCGGCCAGCCCCAGGCACATCGAGAGCTGCCCCGCGCGCTCCGCCGGGAGATCGGGCCGCAGCAGCAGCGAGAGGAGCAGGGCCGCCCCCGGCGGCGCCCACCAGCGGCGGTCGAGGCGGCCGCGGCCCGCGGTCTGCTCGTCGGCCACGATGACCAGGCCCTCCGCTGCGCCGGCGCGGGCCGCGGCGTGCGCGAGATCGTTCGTCGAGCCGACCCGCTCGTAGAAGCGCGTGGGCCGGCCGATGCGTCGGGTAGCGAGCGCAGCGCAGAAGCTCTCCGCATCGAAACTGTTCATGTCGGTCATCGTGCGTCCGAGTATAGACGAGAAGGCGTTCAAGTGGTAAACTAGCGCCGATCGTTGTCAATCCGTGGGTGGGCCGCCGGCGGCTGCACCCATCACGTTCAGGAGGGATCTATGAGTCATTCTGCCGATGCAACTTCCGCGCAGGCGGTCCCCGGCTTCGACGCACTGGACGACCTGTGCGCCAACGTCATCCGCGGGCTTGCCATGGACGGCGTCCAGAAGGCGGATTCGGGCCACCCCGGCATGCCGATGGGCATGGCAAATGTTGCGCACGTGATCTGGAGCCGCTTCCTGCGGCTGAACCCGCGCGATGCGAACTGGTTCAACCGTGACCGGTTCGTCCTTTCCGCCGGGCACGGCTCGATGCTGCTCTACAGCCTGCTGCATCTGACGGGCTATGCGCTGCCGATGGACGAGCTCAAGGCGTTTCGCCAGCTCGGATCGAAGACGCCCGGCCACCCTGAACATGGCCACACGGAGGGCGTCGAGACGACGACCGGCCCGCTGGGGCAGGGGTTCGCCACCGGCGTGGGCATGGCGCTGGCCGAGGCGTTTTTGGCGGCCAACTACAACCGGCCCGGCTTCGACCTGGTCGACCATTACGTCTACGCCATCGTCAGCGACGGCGACCTGGAGGAGGGCATCAGCCACGAGGCCGCGTCGCTGGCCGGCCACCTCAAGCTCGGCAAGCTGATCTACTACTACGACGACAACAACATCAGCATCGACGGCCCGACCTCGCTGTCGTACAGCGACAACGTCCCGCTGCGCTTCGAGGCCTACGGCTGGCACGTCCAGACGGTGAGCGCGTACGATATGCCGGCCATCGCGGCGGCCACGGTCGCCGCGCAGCAGGTCACGGATCGGCCCAGCCTGATCGTCTGCAAGTCGCACATCGCCTACGGCAGCCCCAACAAGCAGGATACCTCGGCGTCTCACGGCGCGCCGCTCGGCGCGGAGGAGGTGCGGCTGACCAAGCAGGCGCTCGGCCTGCCGCCGGATGAGTACTTCTGGGTGCCGGACGAGGTGTATGCGCGCTACCGGCAGATCGGCGAGCGCGGCGCGCAGCTTGAGGCGGCCTGGAACGAGCAGCTTGCGGCATACAAGGCCGCGGATGCGGAGCTGGGCGCGGCGTTCCAGGCGCAGGTGCTCGACCACAAGCTGCCCGAAGGGTGGGAGGAGGCTCTGCCCGTCTGGCAGCCGGGCGACAAGATCGCCACGCGCGCGGCATCGGGCAAGGTGCTCGACGCCATCGGCCCGCGCATCCCGACCCTGATCGGCGGCTCTGCGGATCTGACGCCCTCCAACAACACGCGCTTCAAGGGCGTCGCCGACGTCAAGCCCGGCGACTTTGCGGGGCGCTACATCCGCTTCGGCATCCGCGAGCACGCGATGGGCGCGATGCTCAACGGCATGGCCCTGCACGGCGGCGTGCACCCCTACGGCGGCACGTTCCTGGTCTTCTCCGACTACATGCGCGGCGCGGTCCGGCTGACCGCCATCATGCGCGCGCCGGTGATATTCGTCTGGACGCACGACAGCGTGGGCGTGGGCGAGGACGGCCCGACCCATCAGCCGGTCGAGCACATGCTGGCGCTGCGCGCGATCCCCGGGCTGGTGGTGCTGCGCCCCGCGGACGCCAACGAGACGGCCGCGGCCTGGCGCTATGCGCTGACCCACCGCGACCGGCCGGTCGCGCTGCTGCTGACGCGGCAGGGGCTGACCGTGATGGCGGGGACCGAGGATCACAGCCGGACCGCGCGCGGCGGCTATGTGCTGGCCGATGCGGCCGACGGGCGGCCCGATGTCATCTTGATCGCGGCCGGCTCCGAGGTCAACGTGGCGATGGCCGCGCGCGACCAGCTCGCTGCGCAGAATATCGCCGCGCGGGTCGTCTCCATGCCGAGCTGGGAGCTGTTCGACGCGCAGGACGCGGCGTATCGCGAGACGGTCCTGCCCGCGGCGATCAAGGCGCGCGTGACGGTCGAGGCCGGGGTCACGCTCGGCTGGGAGCGCTATGCGGGCGACGCGGGCGCGATGGTCGGCATCGACCGGTTCGGCGAGTCGGGCAAGGGGCCGGCGGTCATGGCCTATCTGGGCATCACGCCGGAGAACGTCACCCAGCACGCGCTGAAGGTGTTGGGCAGGTAGGCGGGAGAGGAGCCACAGAGGACACAGAGTTCACCGAGAGACGATTTCGGACACGGATCGACCGGACTGCGGCGCAGTCTTGGAACCTATCCGAAAATGGCTCTGCCGGTCTCCGACCGAGCTAGGGGCACGGTCAGAGACCGGCCCCAGCAGGTTCATGATCCGCGCCAGGAAATCTCTGCGTTCTCTGTGTCCTCTGTGGCTCACTCAGGGTGTTGGGCAGGTAGGCGGGAGAGGAGCCACAGAGGACACAGAGTTCACCGAGAGACGATTTCGGACACGGATCGACCGGACTGCGGCGCAGTCTTGGAACCTATCCGAAAATGGCTCTGCCGGTCTCCGACCGAGCTAGGGGCACGGTCAGAGACCGGCCCCAGCAGGTTCATGATCCGCGCCAGGAAATCTCTGCGTTCTCTGTGTCCTCTGTGGCTCACTCAGGGTGTTGGGCAGGTAGGCGGGAGAGGAGCCACAGAGGACACAGAGTTCACCGAGAGACGATTTCGGACACGGATCGACCGGACTGCGGCGCAGTCTTGGAACCTATCCGAAAATGGCCCTGGCCGGTTCATGATCCGCGCCAGGAAATCTCTGCGTCCTCTGTGTCCTCTGTGGCTCACCCGGAGGAGCGCGGCGTGGAACATCTTTTCACCCCCTGGCGGATGGCGTATATCCTGAGCGACAAACAGGCCGGCTGCATCTTCTGCGATATGCTCGAAGGCGACGACCGCGAGATGCTGATCATCCGCCGCGGCCGCCTGGCCTTCCTGGTGCTGAACCGCTATCCCTACAACAACGGCCACTTCATGGCCGTGCCCTATCGCCACGTGGACACCCTCGAAGCGCTCACGCCGGAGGAGGTGGCCGAGGTCATGGATCTGCTCGCGCTGGGGCTGGCCGCGCTGCGCCGGACGATGCAGCCCGAGGGGTTCAATATCGGCGCCAACCTGGGCAAGGCCGCGGGCGCGGGCGTGAAGGATCACTTCCACATGCACGTCGTGCCGCGCTGGAACGGCGACACGAACTTCATGTCCCTCCTGGCCGAGACGCGCGTCATCCCGCAGACGCTCGACGAGACGTATCTGATGCTGCGCGCCGTGCTGGATGAGCACCCTGGGCGGCTGTCTGAAAAGCCCGAAACGGGCGATTGAAACCACTGCCGCGTTTACCAGGTCCCCGCACTTTCGGGCTTGAGTCTGCGCAGGCAGACTTGGCAGCGGTGGCCGTGACTTCAGTCGCAGGGGGCTTTTTAAACCTCCGGTGTACAGACAGGGAGCCGCGCCGGCGGGGATAGCCACGGCGCGGCGGGAAGGATTGCCGATGAAACAACGCTCGCGCGCCCTATCCGTCCTGGCGCGCCTCCTGCTGCTGGCCGTGCTGCTGACGACCGCGCTGCCAGCGCGGCCGGCCGCGGCGGATGTCCCGTCCGCAGCCGACGAGATCCGCCTGACGGTGGTCACGTCGGACTTCGACCTGGACGCCGCGGGGCTGCACGTGCCCGGCTATGCGGCGCACGCGACGCCGGGCGCGCCCGCGCTGCCGGTGCGGATCGAGCTCATCCCGCTGCCGGACGATCGCGCCTGGACGATCTCCTATGCGGCGTCCGGGGTCGAGACCTTTGCGTTGGCCGCGCCGCTGCCCGCCGCGCCCACGCCCGATCTGAACCTGCACCGGCCGGCCGGCCTGTCGCTTGCCGACCCCGACGCGACGGCCCTGCCGGACGGCGTGCCGCTGGTCGAGCGGCCCGACCCTGCCATCTACGCCACGGACGCCTATTATCCGGCCCGACTCGTCGAGGCCGGGCCAGCCGTGCAGCAGCGCGGCCAGCGCTTCCTGCCCGTGCGCGTCTTCCCCTTCCAGTACAACCCCGTGCAGGGCCGGCTCCGGCTGAGCCGGACGATCGATGTGCGCATCGCGCTCGCGCCCGCGGATTCGACCGCCGCGGCCGCCGCGGAGGGCTTCGCCGACGGCCTGACGCCGGCGGCCAACCCGCCGGGCCTGCGCATCCGCACCGTCGAGCGCGGGCTGTATCGCCTCACATACGACGACCTGTGGGCCGCGGGCGTGCCGCTGGACAGCGTGGATCCCGCGCAGTTCGCCGTGTCATATCTCGGCGCGGCGGTCGATATCGAGGTCACGGGCGCGGCGGACGGCCGCTTTGATCCGGGCGACCTGGTCATCTTCTATGCGGAACCTTACGTGGGCCGCTACATGAACCACAACGTCTACCGCTTCACCTGGTCAGACGTGGCCCCCGCGCGCATGGCCGCGCGGCAGGTCGTTGCGCCGCCCGCGCGGCTGCCGGTCAGCGTGATCCCGCAGACGATCCACTTCGAGCAGGATCGATCCTACTACAGCACCTATACCGACCTGCCGCGCGACGCGGATCACCTGTTCGACAACCCGCTCTACGCCAACGTGGCCGCGCCCGTGGCCGCGACGACCTACACGCTGCTGCTGCGCGATCTGGCCGCGGCGGGGACCGCGCGGTTGCGCGCCTCGCTCCACGGCGGCGCGGCGCTAGAGCGGTCGCCCGACCAGTCGGTCGCGCTGCGCATCAACGATTACGACCTGGGCGTGCACCAGTGGGACGGCAGCGTCACGCACCTGATCGAGGCATCCGTGCCCGTGGCCGCGCTGGCCGAGGGCGCCAACGCGCTGCGCCTGGAGGCCGCGCTGGCCCAGTTGCCGGGCGTCGCGGGCTACTGGGTGTCGCCCGACTGGGTCGAGCTGACCTATCCGGCCCTGGCGCTGGCGAAGGATGACCGGCTCTATGTCGAGGAGCGGCTGGCCGAGGCCGCGCCGTCCGGCTCGCGCATCTATCTGCCGCTGCTGCTCAACCGGGCAACGGGCGCGCCGGCGATCCCGCCGGCTTCGTTCGCCGCGGGCGGGTTTACCGCCGCGGGCGTCCGGGTTTACGATGTGCGCGATGCGCGGCATCCCGTCCGGCTGGACGGCGCGGGGCAGACGCCCGCGGGCGCGGGCTACGAGGTGCAGTTCCTGGACGGCGAAGGCGCGGGCGCGGCCTACTTCCTGGCGGGG
>MWBF01000195.1 GCA_002068935.1 Chloroflexi bacterium ADurb.Bin325 | reverse complement strand
GCGGCTGTTCGAGCCGATCTGTTAAACCACCCCACATGGGAGGACAACATGTTACAGACCCTTTCAACCTTGCGGAAGACAACCCTGGTCGCAGTACTGTTTGTGGCGCTGTTGATCGTGACCGCGCTGGCGGCCGGTGTGCGGCTCGGCCCCAGCGTGGCCCTTGCGGCCGAGCCGGACGCGGAGACCACGTATCGCTGCACCCCCGCCCACGTGGCGGCCTTCACCAACGGCATCCACGTCAAATGCACGGCCGCGGCCCCGGGCGGCATCTGGTACTTCGCCTATCCGACGCGCGATACGGCGAACGCCTCCCGCTTCTTGAGCCTGCTCACCTCGGCTGTGGTGGCCGGCAAACAGCTGGACATCACCTACGATCCGGCCAACACCAGCGGCGTATCGTTCGGCTGCCTCGCAAGCGACTGCCGGACGATCGTGGGCGTTTTGCTGCTGCCGTGACGCGGAGGGGAGCATGAAGCTGTTTCACTGGATCCGCGGCCCTGCGCGGCCGCGCGGCATCCGCCGCGGCTGGCCGCTGCTCCTCGTCGCAGCGGCGCTCTGGCTGTTGATGCCCACGGTGGTCTGGCCGGCGGCCTACTGGTTCCACGGCGTGCGGGGCCGCGACATCACGGTCTGTTTCGCAGGCAACGCCGTGACAGACCGGTCCCCCCGCGTGCAGGAGATCATCGGCCATCTGGCCCAGTACAAGTACGCGGCCAATATCCGCTTCGTGTCCATCTCCGGCAGCCCGATCGACACGGCGCCCATCAGCTCGCTGGGCTGCCCCGCGCCGACGAAACAGGGCAACGGCAACGACTACTACAACGGCGACATCCGCGTGGCGATCCCGGGCACAAACGTGCCTGTTTTCGGCGGCGCGAGCCTGGTGCCCGGCGTGGGGTGCACTCAGACGCAGGGGGATTCGAGCTGGTCGAACCCGCCCGACGAGCTGGCGCTGCGCAGGTCATGCCAGTACAACCTGGTGCTGGGCGACGACGCGGACGCAACGGGCACGCCTTATCTGAACCACACCCTGCACGAGTTCGGCCACGCGCTGGGGCTGGCGCACGAGCACGCGCGCGCGGACGAGAACGCCCAGTGCGTGCCCGCGGGCATTGACGGCCATCACAGCATCACGACCGGCTACATCACGCCCTACGATAAGAACTCGGTGATGCACTACTGGTGGGATGCGAGCGTCGTGCCGAACTGCCAGCAGACCGGCAGCAACTACAGCCAGGCCGGGCTGACGGCCTACGATAAGCTGGCCGTGCACATCATGTACCCCGAAGATGTGCGCACCGTCGAGTTCTACGGGAACACCGTCCTCCGCGCCGGCGAGACGCTGCAGCTCACCTCGGCGTGGCAGGCGCGCGGGGCCAACATGAGCTTCGTGACGACCGACTGGAAGTGGGTCGTGGACGGCGTCCAGCGCAGCACGACGCCGACGCTGAACCTGGCCGGCCTGGCCGTGGGCGACCACACCCTGGCGATCAGCCACAAAGACTTCCTGGATCGCACCTACACCTACAACGGCAAGGTGCAGGTGTTGGCGGGCGCGGAATACGCCAAACGGGCTGCCGCCCTGGCCGCGAGCCAGGCGATGCTCGCGCCGATCATCGCCGCAACGAACCTGCCGATGGTGGTCAACCCGTAGCCTGCGAAAGCCGGCCTCACCTCCCCGGTCCCCCTCCTGATGTGCGCGGCGAAGGCTCGCACGTCGGGAGAGGGGATGGGGGGTGAGGCCAGAGCGAGTTTCCGGATCCAAACATGCCCCCCCGCAAATCCCCGCCCTGTTTGACTCACGCCCGATGTTCGGCTAGACTACAGCATAGATCGGTCCTTGAAGCCCGTCCGAAAATTGCCCTGGCCGGCCTCTGACCGCGCCGGGAGGGGCGGAGACCGACCCCAGCGCTTTTCGGATAGACATTTCTGCGGCGGCGGCCGCGCCTATCGCGGCGCGCCCGAAAGGAGGCAACGATCCATAGCATACATCGTAGCTCGGTCGGCATGTCATCTGATCATTCGAAGGAGAAACTAAAGATGCACGGCAGGTCCCCGTACTTTACCCTTATCGCCAGGCTGTTCCTGGCGGTGATGTTGGCGGCCGGCGTCGCCCAGCCCGTCATGACGGCGGCCGCTCCGGCCTCTGTCGCCGCGCTGGGCGTGCAGGCGCAGCCGCCGTCTCCGCAACGGCAGATGCTCTCGCGGATCCATGAGCTTCCCGCGGCCGAACTGGCCGACACCCAGCCGCTGACCGCGGATGTCGCGGCGGGACAGGTCGGCAATCCGCCGCATGCCCTGAGCGGCAGGGCGGCCGGAAACCAGATGGTCGTCATCGAGCTTCAGCAAGCGCCCCTGGCGGTCACGGTCGCCGAGCAGAAGGCCGCCGGCCAGGCGGTGGTCGCGGCCAGCCTGCAAAGCCAGCGCGCCAGCCTGGAGCGTGCGCAGGCCGCGGTGCAGAGCGAGCTCGAAGGGCTGGGGGTGCAGGTTATCTCCAACTACACCACGGTCTACAACGGCTTCCTGGCCTATGTCTCGCAGAGCCAGATCGACGCGATCCGCGCGCTCTCGGGGGTCGTGGGCGTCCACCGCGCGCCGCAGCATGTGCCCGCGCTGAGCAGCAGCGTGCCGCTCATCGGCGCGCCGGAAGTCTGGGATGAGCTGGGCTACGATGGCACCGACGTCGTCGTCGCCGTCATCGACACCGGCATCGACTACACCCACGCGGCCCTCGGCGGCAGCGGCGACCCGGACGACTACGCCGACAACGACCCGGATATGGTCGAGCCCGGCACCTTCCCGACGGCGAAGGTCATCGCGGGCTACGACTTTGCCGGCACCACTTACAACGCCGATCCTAACTCGGACAGCTACCAGCCGGTCCCCCATCCGGACCGCGACCCGCTGGATGAGCATGGCCACGGCACCCACGTCGCCTCCACCGCCGCGGGCAACGCGGCCGGTCAGGTGTCGGACGGCGTCGCGCCCGGCGCAAAGCTGATGGCCCTCAAGGTGTTCGGCGCCGATGGGTCCACCAACCTGGTGATGGACGCCCTGGACATGGCGGCCTTCAACTACCTGTTGTACGGCTGGCCGCAGGTGATCAACATGTCGCTGGGGTCCTCCTACGGCCCCGGCGATGATCTGAGCGACCCCGATGTCGTCTCGACCAACAACGCGGTGGCCGCGGGGATCATGGTTGTGGCGTCGGCCGGCAACTCGGGCGACGTCAACTACATCACCGGTTCGCCGGGCACCGCTTCCAAGGCCCTCGGCGTGTCGGCCAGCACCACGGGCTGGGTCACCGGCCCCACGGTGGACGTGGTCGGCTCGGACGATCCCGACCTGACCGGCATCATCTACATGCCGCCGGCCACCTTCCCCGACAACGGACGCTATCTCGCGCCGGTCACCGCGGAGCTGGCCGACGCGGGCGCATATGGCAGCCCGGAGCTGTGCGAGGTCGGCACGCTCTCGCCGGACACCTTCGACGGCAAGATCGTGCTCATCGAGCGCGGCACCTGCGGGTTCGCCGTGAAGGCGCGGACGGCCAAAGCCCTGGGCGCCGCGGGCGTGTTGATCTTCAACAACGCCGCGGGCGGCAATGCCTACGTGAGCATGGCCTTCGATGACGGGTCCGATGATATCGCGCCCTCCGGCTTCCTGGCGCGCGCCGACGGCCTGAACCTGCGGGCCGCCGACGGCGAGATGGTCACGGTCAGCGCGGAGAACGATGTGACCACGGTCCTGGATCGCTACATTGACCCCGACTCCGTGGCCTCCTTCTCCTCGCGCGGGCCGCGCGGCGCCGACTCCCGGCTCAAGCCGGAGATCGGCGCGCCGGGCTACAACATCTTCGCCGCGGCCATGGGCTCCGGCGATGAGGGCGTCGGCATGAGCGGCACCTCGATGGCCTCGCCGCATGTCGCCGGCGTGGCAGCCTTGATGGTACAGGCGCATCCCGACTGGACCCCGGAGCAGATCAAGGCCGCGCTGATGAACACGGCCGTCGACTTCGTGGATGGCTCCCCCATCCCGCGCGTGGGCGCCGGCCGCGTGGACGCTTACCGCGCCGTCTCGACCCCGGTCTTCGCCGTCGGCGACGAGGACCTCGTCAGCATCAGCGACTATCTGATCTCCGACGAAGATACCTATGCCGTGGAGCGGCCCATCACCCTGCACAACACCGATACCGTGCCCCACACCTATAACGTGAGCTGGGAGCCGGCGGCCGATTCGTTGGGCGGCCTCGACGTCACCTTCTCGGCCACCGAGGTGGAAGTTGCGCCCGCGGCCACGGCCCGCATCACCGCCACCTTCACCTTCGACATGACCGAGCTGCCGGTCGAGGTGGGCGAGCTGGAAGAGGTCTACGGCAACATCGTCTTCACGCCCTTGCTGTATCGCATCTATCTGCCGTTGATCTTCACCCCCGGCGCATCGAACGCAGCCACGCAGCCCCAGGCAATGTTGGATGCGAAGGATACGCTGCGCGTGCCCTACTACTTCGTCCCGCGGCCCTACAACACGCTGGATATCACGGCCGAGACCACGATCAAGGATGTGGACGAAGAAACGGCCACCTTCGAGATCATGCACAGCGGGCCGACCGACTCTGACCTGTGGGTCTTCCCGCTCCTGGTCCGCGACCCGATGGAGACCGGCACGCCGGGCGATATCCGCGCCGTGGGCGTGGACTTCGCGGGCAGCCATCCAACCTACGGCCCGATCCTGGCCTTCGCCATCAACGCCTGGGCGCCGTGGCATCTGCCGCACTACTACTTCGCCGAGTTCGACGTCTACGTCGATAGCGACGAAGATGGCGAGCCGGATTACGCCTTCTACAACGCGCCATACTCCGGCACGAACCTCTTTGTCACCTACGTCGTCAACCTCGCGACCGGCGCCAGCACGATGTCGCCGTTCGTCATCTCCGCGGACTTCAATTCGGGCTACATGGAAATGTATGTCCCGGCGGCCTTCCTCGGCCTGGGCAGCGCGAACACGACCTTCGACTTCCAGGTCTACGGATACGACTACTGGGGCAACGAAGATGAGTCCGCGCCGGGCAGCTTCGACTTCGCCCGCCCGCCGTTCGACTGGGACGGCGACACGGATCCGGGGCCGGCGGCCCCCGAGGCGATGATCGAAGTGTGGGTCAACGATGTCGACGGCTACGCCTACAGCCAGCCCGAGGGCGTGATGATCGTCGATTACACGGGCAACCCCGAGGACGGCGGCGAGGCCTATCTCTTCGACCTCGACGTCACCCTGCCGTTTGACATGACCATCCTGCACACCGACGACTTCCATGCGCGCGTCGATGAATACGATGTGGGCGGCGGCGCGTGCACGAACCCGGCCAACTGCATCGGCGGCTCCTCGCGGCTGAAGACCCTGATCGACGGCGTGCGCGCCACGACGGACAACGTCGTGCTGCTGGACGGCGGCGATCAGTTCCAGGGCACGTTGTTCTTCAACCTCTTCAAGTCGCAGGTGCTGGCCCTGATGATGAACGAGCTGGGCTACGACGCCATGACGATCGGCAACCACGAGTTCGACGACGGCCCGGTCGAGCTGGGCATCATGGCGGCCAGCCTCGACTTCCCCATCGTCAGCACCAACCTGGACGTCAGCGCGGAGCCGGCCCTGATGGGCCGCATCCCCTCGCACGCGATCCTTGACGTGGGCGGGGAGCAGATCGGCATCCTGGGCGCGACCACCGAGGACCTCCACGATATCTCCAGCCCAGGGCCCAAGGTCGTCGTCAAGAACACGGTCGCGGCGCTCCAGGCCGAGGTAGACCTGCTGGCGAGCCAGGGCATCGACAAGATCATCCTGCTCAGCCACCTGGGCTACGACGTCGACCAGGATATAGCGGCGGCGGTGAGCGGCATCGACGTGATCGTCGGCGGCCATTCGCACACCTTCCTCTACAGTCCGGCGGCTCCGGTCGTCCTGACCCCGCCTAACATGTCTCTCACGCCCGCCGGCCCCTATCCGACGGTCGTCGAGAGCCCGGACGGCGAGCCTGTCCTGATCGTCGCGGCCCTCGAGTGGGGCAAGGTGCTGGGCCGGCTCAATGTCACGTATAACGGCTATGGCGTCGTCACCGCGTACGATGGCAACCCCATCTACACGGGCAACAACGTCGCCAAGGACCCGGACATCGAGGCCCTGTTGGCGCCGTACCGCGCCCAGGTCAACGCGCTGATGACGCAGAAGATCGGCGAGATCACCGTGGACGCGCCCATCAACGTGGGCGGCCAGTTGATCTGCCGGCTGGGCGAATGTCTGATGGGCAACCTGGTCACCGACGCCATGCTGTGGCAGGTCAACACGGTGGGCGGCGGCGACTATCAGATCGCGGTCACCAACGGCGGCGGCCTGCGCGCCGCGCTTCTGGCCGGCGACGTGACGTACGGCGGCGTGATGACCGTGCTCCCCTTCGGCAACACCATCGCCACGATGGGGCTGAAGGGCGCGGATCTGCGGGCCGCGCTGGAACACAGCGCCCGGCTGCTGCCGGCCGCCAACGGCGGTTTCCTGCAGGTCGCGGGGATGCGCTACACCATCGACGCCAGCAAGCCGGCCGGCGAGCGCATCGTCAGCGCCGAGGTATGGAACGGGACCGGCTACGATCCGTTGGACGACGATGCGACCTACAAGGTCGTCACCAACAACTTCACCCGCAACGGCGGCGACGGCTATAGCTGGTTCCGGGACAAGGCGATCAACCCTTACGACTTCGGCCCGCCGTTGGCCGATGCGGTGATCGCATACTTCCAGACCTTCTCGCCCGTGACGCCGATGATCGAGGGGCGCATCACGATCACCCCGTAACAGCGCGGCTGCCCGCGCCGGCCTGAGGCCAGCGAGGCCCACACGGCTT
>MWBF01000194.1 GCA_002068935.1 Chloroflexi bacterium ADurb.Bin325 | reverse complement strand
GTCTCCGGCCTGGCCCCGCGGGAGCGCTGGGCCCGCATCATGGAGACGGTCACGAACCCCGCCGCGCTGGTGGTGCGCTCGTGGACCGGCGACGCGGGGGACTACTCGCCGGAGAAGATGCGGAAGCAGTTCATGGGCATCTACGAGGCGGACTGGGATGTCGAGCGCGAGATCGTCATCGGCGAGCCGTTCATCAGCTATCTTGTCCACGACGCGGTCGCGCAGGCCGGGCTGGCGGATAAGCTGACCGAGCTGTATCCGCGCTGGAGCGAGTTCCTGCAGGACGGCTACGACACCATCGGCGAATGCTGGGGCTGGGGCACGCACGTCCACGGCTGGAGCTGCACGCCGACCAAGGACCTCATCTTCTACACGCTGGGCGTCACGCCCGCGGAGCCGGGCTATGCAGCCGCGCGCATCGCGCCGCGGCTGGGCAAGCTGGCCTGGGCCGAGGGCAAGATACCCACGCCGCACGGCCTCATCCGCGTGCGCGCGGAGCGGGATCGGGTCGCGATCGATTCGCCCATCCCCGTGCTCGTCGATCTGCCGGGCCAGACGCCGCAGCGACTGCCCGCCGGGTCGCACGAGGTGCGCATCGGCTGAGCGCGCGTTGACGCAGGGGGCGCATCCGGCTCAGGCGAGCTCGTCAATGATCGCCCCCTCCCGGCTGTAGCGTTGCCAGTGCACGCGCGCCTCGTCGTACTGGGTGCGCGGCGGCTTTTCCTCCGCGGGGTGGCCTAGCCAGATCAGCGAGAGCGGCGTGACGGCCTCCGGGATGTGGAGCACGCGACGGATGATCGCCATCCGCTCCGCCGCGGGGTGGGCCCCGGTCCAGACGGAGCCCAGGCCCAGCGCGGCGGCCGCCAGCAGGATGTTCTGCGTGGCCGCGCTGAGATCCTGCTGCCAGAAGCGTTCGCTGGCCGGGCTGGACGCAAGCCCCAGGTTGCAGCAGACGACGATCACGCCCTGCCCGTTGTAATGGCCGGGCAGCGCCTGGCGCAGCTCGGCGAGCACGTGCGGGTCGGTGACGGCCACAAACTCCCAGGGCCGGCCGTTGGCCGCGGATGGCGCGGCCATCGCGGCCTGCAACAGCCGGGTCATCGTCTCCGCGGCGATGGGCTGCTCGGTGTACTGTCGGATGCTGCGGCGGCGGAAGATGAAATCGAGGACATCGGTCATGGGGCATCCCTCCCTGTGATCTGCCTGACGCGCTGGCATCGGCTCGTGCGACGCGGCATCCCGCGCTGCGATGGATTATAGCGCCCCGCTTGTGAAATTGCAAACACATTTTAACGAGGGCAGCGATTTCATGTGAATCCTGTCTGAAGCGCGGCCTGCGCTAAAAATCGCCGCCCCTTCGACTGCGTGCGTCGCTGCGCGACGCCCTCCGCTCAGGGCGCTCCGACGTGAAATTAGCGTCTGCCCGAAAACCTTGCTGGGGCCGGTCTCTGACCGTGCCCCTTGGCTGACAGGTTCGTAGTGGGCGCTTCAGCGCCTTGTCGGGCCGCGGGGCGCTAAAGCGCCTACTACGAACGGGCGCGGATGCAGTCGAAGGACGCCCGCAAGGCCGCCCCTTCGACTGCGTGCGTCGCTGCGCGACGCCCTCCGCTCAGGGCGCTCACCCGTGCGCATATCCCGGACTTCCGCCCGCTGGCCCGCCCGCGGCCAACAGGCTATAATGTCGCCCGATTCCATCGCTGGAGGTGCACGCCATGACAGCCCCCTTCGAAGACGACCAGAACGCGCCGGCCCCGTTCGGCGGCAGCGTCGTCCAGGCCGCGCAGGTTTCCGGCAACCGGCCCGACCGCGTCGCATGGTTCAGGACGCTCGGCCTCGGCCTGTTCATCCACTGGAGCGTCGATTCGCAGCTTGGGATGGTCATCAGCCATTCGCTGGTCGGCGCATCCGCCGATTACGTGCGGCGCTATTTCGACGAACTGCCCGGAACCTTCTGCCCGGAGCGTTTTGCGCCCGACGAGTGGGCGCGGCTGGCGAAGGTGTGCGGGTTCCGCTACGTGGTGTTCACGACGAAGCACCACAACGGCTTCTGCATGTTCGCCACATCCACCACCGACTACGACGTCATGCACACGCCCTATGGCCGGGACATCACACAGCAGGTCGTTGCGGCGTTCCGCAAGCAGGGCCTCGCCATCGGCTTCTACTTCTCGCCCGACGATTTCTCCGTCCTGCACCGGCAGGGCATCGAGATCGCGCGCGGGCGGCAGGAGGTGGACCCGCTGCACAACCCCGATCTGATGGCGCTCAATCGGGCGCAACTGCGCGAGCTGCTCACGCACTACGGCCCGGTGGATCTGCTCTTCTTCGACGGACAGGCCGAGGGGCTGAAGCAGCTTGCGTGGGAGCTCCAGCCCGACGTGGTGGTGACGCGCGGGGATATGGCGACGCCGGAACAGCGGCTGCCGGATCGGGCGCTGCCCGGCCCGTGGGAGAGCTGCATCACGATGGGCACGGCGTGGCAGTATCAGCCGACGAACGAGACCTACAAGTCGGGCCGCGACTTGATCCTGTTGCTGGCGGAGGCGCGCGCCAAGGGCGGCAACCTGCTGCTCAACGTCGGCCCAAAGCCGGACGGCGCGCTGCCGGAGGAGCAGATCGGCCGGCTGATGGAGCTGGGGCTGTGGAACTTCATCAACGCGGAGGCCGTGTTCGGCGTGGAGCCGTGCGCGCTCGTCCGCGAGCCGGGCGCATGGTACACCCGCTCCGGCGACACGGTCTATGCCATCCTGACCGACATCGACTGGGCGCAGGCGGAGGACACGACCGGCCACAGCTTTGCGGCCGGGCCGCGCACCTACGGCAAGCGCGCCGCGGTGACGCTGCGGCATGTGCGGATCGGCCCGGACACGGTCGTGAGCGTGCTGGGCCAGTCGGGACGACACCTGGAATACAACGACGCGGCGGATCCGGCCCCGCGCTGGCGGCAGGACGAGGCCGGGCTGCACGTCTCGCTGATGAGCAGCCAGCGCATCTACGACGCCTGGGGCTGGGACAATCCGGTCGTGCTCAAGATCACGCGCGCGAGCGTGCAATGATGGGCCGCAGCCTCACCCCCCGTCCCCCTCTCCTGGCGGGCAGGCCGAAGGCTCGCCCGCCAGGAGAGGGGGAGCCAGAGGGGGTAAGGCCATTGCGAACAGCCATCCACAATCATTCTCAGGACAACGGATATGGGCAGCCTGTAGCCTACAGATCGGCAGTCCATCCGTTTATCCGTGCTCAGCCGTTGCCACGAGCGTCGTGAACGCGTGGCCGGGGAGCGCGAGACGGCCATCCGGCGGGAGCGGCCGCGTGTCGCCCGTCCAGGGGTCGAAGATGAGCGCAGGGCCGGACATGGGCAGCTCGACCTGAAACTCGATCGCCGGCCGCGTCTCGTTGAACAACATGAAGACGTGATATGCACCCCGGCCCGCGTCGTCCGGCTTGACGACATGGCGCACGCGCAAGCCCGCGGCGCGCGGCGCGATGCGGATGTCGCGCGGGGCGCAGGCGTCCAGCCGCGCGATGAGGTCGGCGTCCGCCGTCCCCGCGGCGTAGCGCACGAGCCGGCCGGCCTGCTCCAGCCGGGCCAGCGCCGGCTCAGCACGCGCATCGAACCGCCCCTCCACGATCAGCGCGGCGTAGCGCATGCCCGCCAGGTGGATGCCCTCCGCGTCCACGCGCGCATCCTCCCACAGATGGCGCTCCTCCAGATAGTTGAAGTCACGCTGATGCTCCAGGCAGACCTTCGCCGGCTGCCACGGCAGGCTGTTGGCCTGGCCGAGGATCGCGATGTGGCAGACGTGGCGGCTGTCGGTGTTGAGCCAGCTCAGCCGGCGGCAGGCGTCCGCGTACGCGCGGTAACGATCCCACCAGGCCGCGTGCGGGCCGACATCCGGCGGCCGCTCATCGCGGCGCGGCCCGCGCACCGAATAGTAGAAGGCGTGGGGAAAGAGCCAGTTCACCCCGCGGATGAAGCACCAGTGGGCCAGCCAGGTCATCTCGTCCCAGGTGAGCTCGTGGCCGTAAGCGCCGCAGCACTCGTTGACGTTGCGCCGCCGGCCCCCGTGCAGCATCGCGGACGCGCTGCACTTGGCCTGCGTCGCCTCCCGGCCCTCGAGCGCCGACGGGTGGTCGGGCAGGACCCAGCGCCAGACCAGATCCTGGCCGGGCGCGTGGAAGAAGCGCAGCGGGCCGATGTCGCATCCCTGGGCCGGGTGGCCGGTCAGCGCGACGCCGTGCGCCTCGCACCAGGCCGATAGCTGCGCATAGAAGGTCTCCTCCAGGCGCACGCCGATGGCCCGCTCGTAGTCCGCGCGGAAGCGCGGCGCATCCGGCTCGTCGTCGTACCAGAGCGCGGGCAGGTGGGGCGTGAAGTCGTATCCCAGGATGCGGCTCACCTCGGGCAGGATGCCGCGCGTGCCCGGCGCGACGGCGCGCGGGCCGCGCCCCTGCTCGCGCAGGCGGCCCAACGGCGCGGGCTCGTCGGTGAAGATGGCGAGGATCGTCGTCCCGAAGTAGCGGCCGAAGCGCGCGGCAAAGCCGTCATAGACGAGGCGGATGAACGCGGCCACCGCGTCCGGGTTGAGGATGTCCGCGGCGGGCGGCTCGTCCTCGGCCGGGCCGTCGCCGACATAGTGCAGCCCGCGGATGAAGCTGTCCACGGGCCGGTCGATCACCGTGATGAGCTCGCCGTTTGCGCGGGGCACGGTCGCGACCACGTTGGCGTCGGGCGGCAGGGCCGCTCCGGCGTCGAGCAGGGCCAGCCCGCGACACCGGAAGGCCGGGTTGGCGGCCACGACCTGGCCGGAGGAGGCGCCGGAGGGGTACATGCCCTCGTCGTAGAGCACGACCGACATGCCGCGCCGCCGCGCCTCCTCGATCGCGACCTCGTAGAAGTGGAGCAGGCGTTCGGACATCCAGCCGAGCGCGCGCGGCAGGCCGACGCGCGGGTGGATGACGAAGCCGTAGACCCCGTGGGCCGCCATGTCCGCGATCTGGCGGACGATCTCGTCTTCGTCCAGCGCGTCGTTCCAGAACCAGAACGGCATCACGCTGAACTCGCGCGGGGGCTGGAGCCAGGAGCTCGGTAGGGTCATGCGCATCCTCCTGCCAGGGTATCGCGCCTATTGTAGCATCTGCGGCGGGTAACGGGTATTTCGGGGGCTGGGGCGGGAGCGCGCGAGCGGGGATGTAACTTGTGCGGCTGTTGCCCCGGCCCCCTCCGTCCGGCGGAGGCCGGGGCTGTCGAAAGCTGTTCGGGGCGGCTGCGCGCCTACAGCTTCGCCATGACGTCTTCGAGCGCCGCGGGGCCGGGGCGGAGCTTGTCCTCGGTCAGATAGACGAGCGGCGTGTCGGGTATGTGCAGCAGCTCGTGCAGGTCGGGCCGCTCCTGCTGGTTGATGTAGATCAGGCCGGTGATGAACTGCTGGTTCTGCCGCGCCTCTTCCAGCGTGTGGAACGCATTCATCTTGTCGGTCGGGTCATAATCGGGGTCGAGCTTCTTGAGCACGATGCGCGAGCCGTCGTGCATCGCGACCTCCATCTCGCCCTCGTAGTAGCCGATGCTGATCTCCTCGTAGTGCGGGATGAAGTTCAGCTCGTTCAGCGCGGTCTCCTTCTGCTTGCCCCACGCATAGCTCTTGCTCGAATCATCGTGGTTGTTGAAGGTGACGCACGGGCTGATGATATCCAGCACCGCGATGCCGCGGTGGTGGAACGCGGCCTTGAGCAGCGTCTCCACCTGGCGCGGGTCGCCGGCAAAGCTGCGCGCGACGAAGGTCGCATTGGCGGCCAACGCCTCCAGGCAGATGTCGAGCGGCGGCAGGTTGTTGACCCCCGCATACTTGAGCCGCTGGCCCAGATCCGCGGTCGCGCTGAACTGGCCCTTCGTCAGCCCGTAGACGCCGTTGTTCTCCACGATGTAGACCATCGGGACGTTGCGGCGCACCGCATGCTTGAACTGGCCGGTGCCGATGGAGGCCGTATCGCCGTCGCCGCTGATGCCGATCACGGTCAGGTTGCGGTTGGCGATGGCCGCGCCCGTCGCCAGCGCGGGCATGCGGCCATGCACGCCGTTGAACGCATGGCTCCAGCCCAGGAAGTAGGTGGGCGACTTGCTGCTGCAACCGATGCCGCTCATCTTGATGATCTGCGTCTGATCCAGGCTCAGCTCCCAGGCCACGTTCATGATGCGCTGGCTGATGGTGTCGTGGCCGCAGCCCTTGCACAGGGTGGACGGCGCACCCTTGTAGGCGCTCCGATCCAGGCCCAGGCTATTGACCTTGACCGCCGCCGCAGCCGGGCGGACGGGCGCTTCAGTCATAGTTCCCATAGTGTGCTCCTTATCCCGTTCGTAGTGTGCGCTTTAGCGCACGGGGCGCCGAAGCGCCTACTACAAACCCTTCTGGATCTGCTCGGCAATCCAGGCGGCGGCCAACGGAAGGCCGTTGCTGCACGCGACCGATACCAGCTTGCCCGCGCACCCCAACATCTCGGTGTGCAGGATCTGGCGCAACTGGCCGGTGGAGTTGTTCTCGACCACGAAGATCTGGCTGTACTTCTCCGTGAACGTGCGCACCGTGTCGTTGATGGGCAGCGCGCGGATGCGCATGTAGCTGGTCTCGATGCCCGCCGCACGCAGCAGATCACGCGCCTCGACGATGGCCGGGTGGTTCGTGCCGATGCTGATGATGCCGACCTCCGCGCCCGCGACCTCGTCGACGATCGGCGCGGGCACGAGATCGCGCGCGGTGTCGAACTTGCGCGCCAGGCGCTCCATGTTGGCTTCCCAGTCCTCGGGCCGCTCGCTGTAGCCGGCGTATTCGTTGTGGCCGGTGCCGCGCGTGAAGTAGGCCGCGGCGCGGTGCGGCGTGCCGGGCAGCGTGCGCCAGCCGATGCCGTCGCC
>MWBF01000193.1 GCA_002068935.1 Chloroflexi bacterium ADurb.Bin325 | reverse complement strand
ATGCTCCGTCTCGTTTATGGGAAGCTTGCGAAGGCATCCTGAGCGGAGCGAAGCGCAGTCGAAGGATGCGGCTCGCAGTCGAAGGGGCGGCCCTCACACCCGCTCCTTCGACTGGCCTTGCGTCGTCAGCCACGTCGAGCCGGACAACCCGCTCAGGATGCTCCGTCTCGCTCATGGGAAGCTTACGGAAGCACCCTGAGCGGAGGGCGCCGCACGCAGTCAGACGTGTAGGATTGTCCTACGCCGCGAAGATGGCCTGGAATTCGGCCGCGTCGACGGTCTCGTGGTCGATCAGCCGGCGGGCGATCTCGTCCAGCTTGTCGCGGTACTGCCGGATGATGCCGCGCGCCCGTTCGTGCGCGTCGTGGATCATCGCGCGCACCTCGGCGTCGATGGCCTCGGCCACTTCCTCGCTGTAGTTGCGCTGCTCGCCGATCTCGCGGCCCAGGAAGACCTGATCCTCTTTCTCGCCGTAGGTCTGCGGGCCCAGGTTCTCGCTCATGCCGTACTGCGTGACCATGCGGCGGGCCAGCGCGGTGACCCGTTCGAGGTCATTCGATGCGCCGGTCGTGATGTCGCCGAAGACCTCCTCCTCGGCCACGCGGCCGCCGAGCAGCCCGGCCAGCTCGTCGCGAAACTTGTTGCGCCCGTACAACAGGTGGTCTTCCTCCGGCAGCGGCATGGTGTAGCCGAGCGCCATGCCGCGGCTGACGATGCTGATCTTGTGCACCGGGTCGGAGTGGGGCAGCATCTGCATGACCAGCGCATGGCCGGCCTCGTGATAGGCGACGATGTGCTTCTCGTGCTCGGAGATCAGCCGCGAGCGGCGCTCCGGCCCCGCGATGACCTTCTCCACCGCGTCCTGCAGCTCGGCCATGCCGATGGAGCGCTTGTTGCGCCGCGCCGCCAGGATCGCGGCCTCGTTGACCAGGTTCTCCAGGTCTGCGCCGACGAAGCCCGGCGTGCCGCGCGCGATCGTCTCCAGGTTCACGTTCGACTCCAGCGGCTTGCCCCGCACGTGCACCTTGAGGATCGCCTCGCGGCCCTTCATGTCGGGCCGATCCATCACCACCTGGCGGTCGAAGCGGCCCGGCCGCAGCAGCGCCGGGTCCAGGATGTCGGGCCGGTTGGTCGCCGCGACCAGGATGATGTTGGTGTCGGTGTCGAAGCCGTCCATCTCGACGAGGATCTGGTTGAGCGTCTGCTCGCGCTCGTCGTGCGAGCCGCCCAGCCCGGCCCCGCGCTGGCGGCCGACCGCGTCGATCTCGTCGATGAAGATGATGCAGGGCGAGTTGCGCTTGGCCTGCTCGAAGAGGTCGCGCACCCGGCTGGCGCCGACGCCGACGAACATCTCGACGAACTCCGAGCCGGAGACGGAGAAGAACGGCACGCCGGCCTCGCCGGAGATGGCCTTGGCCATCAGCGTCTTGCCGGTGCCGGGCGGGCCGACGAGCAGGACGCCCTTGGGGATGCGTGCGCCGAGGGAGGCGAACTTCTGCGGCTCCTTGAGGAACTCGACGACCTCTTGCAGCTCCTGCTTGGACTCGTCCGCGCCCGCGACATCGGCAAAGGTGACGGTGGGCTTGTCGCCGGTGAAGACGCGCGCCCGGCTCTTGCCGAACGAGATCGCCTGGTTGTTCGACCCCTGCGCCTGGCGCAGGATCATGATGAATAGCCCGCCGATCAGGAGCAGCGGCAGCAGCGTCCCCAGGATGGTCAGCCAGCCGGACATATCGTTGGGCGGCGCCACCTTGAACTCGACCGCTTCGAGCTGCTCCGGTGTCACGCCCAGCTTCGCCAGCGAGGCCGTCAGGTTGACCCCATCCTCCTTGTGCGAGGTGAACATCTGCTTGTCGGCCATCTGAACCGTCAACTGGTCGCCCGAAACCACGACGCGGGCGACCTTGCCCTGCTGAATCAACGCCGCGACATCGGTCAACCCTTTTTCGGACGGCCGTTCTGCTGACTGGGACGCGCTATAAAACAGGACGGCCACTGCGATCACGATCAGCAGATAGACCAGCCCGTTCTTTCGCCAGTTAGCATTCACGATACTTGCCTCCGTGTGAGGTGCAGCACACGCTCGTTCCCCGTTTTGCGCTCACCGATATGAATAGAGCGTCTGTCTGCTCCATCGTACATATTATAGCAGAAATACCTTTGCACGGCTAGGCGGCTGGCTTACAGTGATGGGCGACGGCGGCGCTTGCTGGCGCGGGGCAAAGCGGTTATCATCAGCGCATACGACACGGTAGGCGCGGCCATTGCAATCTCGCCGGTCGATCTCGGCTGGCGGCAGCAGAACGGGCCATGAAAGGATCACAGGGGGAGATGAAGACCTACACTTTCTATGTGAACACGGCCCCGGCGGGCGACATCGTCTCGCGGACGCTCGAGCTGCCCGCCGAATGGACGCTGGAAGACCTGAGCGACGCCATCCAGGACGCGTTCGGCCTCGATGGACAGGCCGACTTCTCGTTCTTCATGAGCGGCGTGCCGTGGGACGAAGCCTCGGAATACACGCACCTCGACGAGCTATGGGGGGATGACGAGCTGTGGGAGGACGACGAGATCGACGATGAGATCGACGATGAGGCGTTCCTTCTGGACGACGAGCCGGACGTGGAGCTCGACGACGAGGCGCAGCTCGAGTCTTTGCCGGCGGCCCAGGACGTCCGCAACCTGTTTGCGCAGCTCAAGGCCGACCCGAAGTTGCGCGGCGAGCTTGCCGCGCAACTGGCCGACGAGTTCAATCTGCCCGCGTTCATACTGGATGCCGTGATAAGCAATGCCGACTCGCTGATGGGGCAACTGGCGGACGCGGAGATCGATAAGCTGATGGCCGGCTTCGACCCGGAGGCAGACCTGGATGAGCCGCTCGGCGACACGCGCGAGGCGCGGCTCGCCGACCTGGGGCTGGCGCCCGGCAGGTCATTCCTCTATCTGTACGATTTCGACGACGAGCGCCACTTCGAGGTGCATCTGGAGGAGGTGCAGGAGTCGGACCTGCCGGAGGATCGTTTCCCGCAGGTGCTGGAGTCGGTCGGCGAGCTGCCGCTCTCGGAGGAATAGAGGGCCGCCGCCGTTCATCACCATCTGGCGCAAGCCTTAAAAAAAAGAAATGAGCGCGTAGGGAATCGAACCCTAAACCCGCGGCTTAAAAGGCCGCTGCTCTGCCAATTGAGCTACGCGCCCGAACGCTCCACAGTATACCACGCAACCGCGCGCCGGACAAGATTTCGGTTGCCGGTTGGCGGGCGGCAGGCTGGCCGATCAGCCCCGGGGCAGCCCGCCGCCCGCCATATCAGCGTCCTTTGCGGCTCACAGCGCCTCGTTGTCCTCGTCGCGCAGCGCGGCGGGCCGCGCATGGTGCTCCAGCACGACGCCCGCGGCCGTCAGGAAGGCGACCGCGTTCTCGTCGGGATAGTGCCCCGCATATACGACCCGCTTGATGCCCGCGTTGATGATCATCTTGGCGCAGGTCAGGCACGGCTGGTGCGTGACATAGATCGTGCTGTCCGCCACGCTGACGCCGTGATAGGCCGCCTGGATGATGGCGTTCTGCTCCGCGTGGAGCGTGCGCACGCAATGGCCGCCGATCATCAGATGGCCGATCTCGTCGCAGTGGGGCAGGCCCGCGGGCGCGCCGTTATAGCCGGTGGTCAGGATGCGCCGATCCTTGACGATGATCGCGCCCACGCGCGCCCGGTCGCACGTGCTGCGCAGCGCAACCTGGAACGTGATGCCCATGAAATAGTCGTCCCACGAAGGGCGAATGTGTTGCGCCATCTCAGGCCGTCCCAAACTGGCGGTCGCCCGCATCGCCCAGGCCGGGGACGATGTAGCCCACCTCGTTCAGCCGCTCATCGAGCTCGGCCAGATGGATCGGCACATCGGGGTGCGCCTCGTGCAGCCGCGCGACCCCCTCCGGCGCGCCGATGATGCCCACGTACTTGATCCGCTGCGCGCCCCACTTCTTGAGGATGTCCGCGGTCGCCACCGCGGAGCCGCCCGTCGCCAGCATCGGGTCGAGGATCAGGCAGACCTGCACGGTCGGCGCGATGGGCAGCTTGTTGTAATACTGCACCGGCCGCAGGGTGTGCTCGTCGCGGAACAGTCCGATGTGCCAGACCTCCGCGCCGGGCATCATCTCCCAGACGCCCTCGACCATGCCCAGCCCCGCGCGCAGGATCGGGACCAGCCCGATGGCCTCGGTGAGCTGACAGCAGCGCGCCGTGCTCAGCGGCGTCTCGACGGCGACCGAGGTCAGCCCCAGGTCGGAGGTCGCCTCATAGGCCAGGAGAACCGAAATCTCGCGGATCAGCTCCCGAAATTTCTTGGGCTCCGTGCGTTTGTCGCGCAAGATGGACAGCTTGTGCTGGATCAAAGGATGATGCGAGATGAAAAGGTTCTCCGTCGGCATGGCTTCCCCTCCTCATAAAAAACGGGTTGGCCGCCCCTGTTCAAGGGGCTCCCAACCCGTTGGCCAGCGCCCGGCCGATCCGCCGGCGCGCTCGATTGCCGCTCATCGGCTATTGGATTTCCTGCTGGTTGCGCGCCATCAGCCCGCGCTTGATGAGCTTCTCGACCTCGGCCTGACAGGTGATGCACAGGGTCGCATCCGGCCTGACCTCCAGCCGCTCGGTCGGGATTTCCTTGTTGCAGCGTTCGCAGATGCCATATTTGCCCTTTTCGATGGAGCGCAAGGCGGCCTGCACGCGAGCCAGCCGCCCCTCTAGCTGTCTGACAAACGCGACGTTCTTCTCGCGTTCGATAAGGTCGGGATCGCCCTCCTCGGCGTCCACATCCACCTCTGTCTTGAGCGCCTCGCGCAGGCGCTCCAGTTCGCCGCTGATGCGCGTCTGCTCCTCGAGCAGCTTGCGCTTCTCGCGCAGCGTAATTTGTTGCCTTGTCGGCATAGCTGCCTCCTTATCCGCGCCGCCGCACACCCGACGGCGGGCGCGCTGTACTCCGCCCGAAAAAAGGCGGGTGATTTATAACACAGAATGTCGGGTTCGTCAATCTGACCGCAGAATCCGCCAGCCGTCTCAGACGCAGTCGAAGGGGCGGCCAGGGGCACGGTCAGAGACCGGCCCCAGCAGTTTTCGCCCGCTCTGGCCGGTCTCCGACCGTGCCAGAGGCAAGAATGCCGGAAGCGCCCTGAGCGGAGGCCGCACGCAGTGCGGACGCGGTCGAAGGGGCGGCCATCTTCAGTGTGGCGTAGCCGGAGGACGCCCCGCCGCGGCGTTATGACGCTGCGGGCATCTCTGCTATAATAACAGGGATACGCACATTTATTCTAAGCAGGTTGGGTATGACCGAACGCGCTATCTCGCCTCAGGGCCGGCCGGAGGAGGTCGTCGTCGACGCGGCGCTGCGCCCGCGCACGCTCGACGAGATGTTGGGCCAGGATCGCCTGCGGGAGAACCTCAGGATCCTGATCGACGCCGCGCGCGCCCGCAAGGAGCCGCTGGATCACGTGCTGTTCTACGGCCCGCCCGGCCTCGGCAAGACGACGCTGGCCCACGCGCTCAGCAACGAGATGGGCGTGGGGCTCAAGGTCACGGCCGGCCCGGCCATCGAGCGCGCGGGCGACCTGGCCGCCATCCTGACCAACCTGCGCGCGGGCGATATCCTCTTCATCGACGAGGTGCACCGCCTGGGCCGGGCGGTCGAGGAGGTGCTCTACCCGGCGATGGAGGACTTTGCGCTCGACATCGTCATCGGCAAAGGCCCCAGCGCGCGCAACATCCGGCTCAAGCTGCCCCGCTTCACGCTCGTCGGCGCGACGACCCGTCTCGCGCTGATGACGGCCCCGCTGCGCGCCCGCTTCGGCGCGGTCTACCGCTTCGACTTCTACGAGCTGGACGCGATGGAGGCCATCGTCGGCCGGGCCGCGCGGCTGCTCCAGGCACCCATCACGCCGGACGGGGTGACGGAGGTCGCACGCCGCGGCCGCGGCACGCCGCGCGTCGCGCTGCGCCTGCTGCGCCGGGTGCGCGACTATGCGCAGGTGCGGTCGGACGGCATCATCAACCAGCAGATGGCGCACGAGGCGCTGGCCCTGCTGGAGATCGACGAGCTGGGGCTGGATGCGCTCGATCGCCAGGTGATCGGCCGCATCATCCGCGACTTCCGCGGCGGGCCGGTCGGGCTGGAGACCATCGCCGCCTCCCTGTCGGAGGAGCCGGACACCATCATGGACGTCGTGGAGCCGTATCTGCTGCAACTCGGCTTCCTCGACCGCACCCCGCGCGGCCGCGTCGCCACCCGCCGCGCCTACGAGCACATGGGCGAACCCTACCCGGAGTCGGCGGAGCAGCCGGGGTTATTCCAAGAGGGAAAGTAAAATAGAACGCTGATGACGCTGATGCAACTGATGAACACTGACCTTTTTATTTCTAAACTGCGGCGGCGCCTTGTGTCCGCATATCAAAAACGATGTAAAATCAGCGAAGATCACTCTAATCAGCGTCATCAGCGTTCTATTAATCACAGTGAACCATGAAGACAAGCGAGTTTGACTACTACCTCCCGCCGGAGCTGATCGCGCAGACGCCGGCCGAGCCGCGCGACGCCTCGCGGCTGTTGGTGCTCCACCGCGATAGCGGCGCATTAGAGCACCGGCTGTTTCGCGACGTCGTGGACTATCTGCGGCCGGGCGACCTGCTCGTCGGCAACGACAGCCGGGTCATCCCCGCGCGGCTGCACGGTGTGAAGCCGACCGGCGGCGCGGTCGAACTGTTTTTGTTGCGGCCCCTCGCCCCCAACCCCTCTCCCCAGCCTCCGGCTGAGGAGAGGGGAGGCGCCGCATCTTCCCTCTCCCGAATCCACGATTCGGGAGAGGGGCCGGGGGTGAGGGCCGAGACCTGGGAATGTCTCGTCGGCGGCAAGGGGCTGCGGCCCGGCGTGCAGGTGATCGTGCAGCCGTCGCGCAAC
>MWBF01000192.1 GCA_002068935.1 Chloroflexi bacterium ADurb.Bin325 | reverse complement strand
TGCCCCGCCCGCAAACCGCTGCGGAACGTGTCGAATTCCAGAATCGTCGGGATATGCCCGTGCAAATCCCGAAGTGCTTTGGCCTTCTCACGCGCCGTGCCGGCGTTGTCTATGCTCTCATCGACTTCCACGGCCTCGTATATCCCCGTGCCGCCCTCGTAAGCTTTGCGCTCCTGGATTTCCGCGTCCGTGCCCCATTTGTCGGTCGAGGGATACACGCCTTCGATGCGGATACGCCCAATGTAGGTCAGCGTAATCACTGCGCCTGCGGGCTTAGTCGCCTCGTCGGGCACTTGGGATATGTAGTTGCCGCCGACCGAATATTCCCATTTATTCGTCGGCGTTCCCGGCACCCCGATTAGTTCCGTCATCGGCAAGCCGTCCGCGCCAGGCACTGTGAGCAAACTCACCGATGCTATCTCATCGTAGGCCGTGCCGCTTGTCGTAGTCCCTTGCTGCAGGTAGAACGTCCGGCGCTTGCCGTCCGCAGTCCATTGAACTGTCGTGGCCTTGTTGGCCGTCACTTTGGTGCCAAGTATGCGCTGCACGTTCCTGTATTGCGAGCGTTCGCGCTGGTAGGTATACGATGTTAGCTGCTCCAGGGATGTCAGCGCCCATGGCGCAGCTTCCGCCGATCTGTCCTTGAACTGAATATCCTTCGCGTCGTTGACCCACCATTTGTAGCGCGTCAACCTCGATATCTCATTGAAACAGTCGGATACTGGAAGGCGCTGGAACATCTGGGCACGCCCGAGCTCCTGGCCCACCGCATCATCTGGTCGCTGGCAGTGCTGATCGGCTTCCTGGCCATCACGCGCAACTGGGGCTGGCTGCGCCGCGCGTTCCAACAGCCGCGCCTGCTCCTCCCGCTGGTGCTCAGCGCGGCCCTCATCGGCGTCAACTGGCTGACCTATCTCTGGGCCAACAACAGCGGCCATATCGTCGAGGGCAGCCTGGGCTATTTCATCAACCCGCTCGTCAGCGTCCTGCTCGGCGTGCTGTTCCTCCGCGAGCGGCCACGCTCGGCGCAGTGGGTCGCGGTCGGGCTTGCGGCCATCGGCGTTGCCTTCCTGACCATCAGCTACGGCCGGCTGCCGTGGATCGCGCTCACGCTGGCGCTGTCCTTCGGGTTCTACGGCCTGATCCGCAAGACGATAACCCTGGCGTCCGTCGAAGGCCTGACTGTGGAGATGGCGCTGCTGTTCCTGCCCGCGCTGGCCTATCTGGGATTCCTGACCGCGCGCGGGGCCGCCTCCGCGCCCGGCAGCGGGCCGCTGACGATCGCGCTGCTGCTCATGTCCGGCCTCGTGACCGCGATCCCGCTGATACTGTTCACGCACGGCATACGCCAGATAACGCTGACCACGCTGGGCATCCTCCAGTATATCACACCCACGATGCAATTCCTGCTGGGCGCGTTCGTCTACGGCGAGGGCTTCCGACAGGATCAGATGGTCGGCTTCGGCCTGATCTGGATCGCGCTGGCGTTCTACTCGATCGAGGGGATCGTCATCGCGCGGCGCAAGCAACTGCCCGCGCCCGCGGCGTGAGAGACTGTCTGAAAAGCGCGAAACGGGCGGTTGAAACCACTGCCACGTTTACCAGGTCCCTGCGGACTTGCGGGCTTGAGTCTGCGCAGGCAGACTTTGCAATGGTGGCCGCGACTTCAGTCGCCAGGGGGCTTTGTAAACAGCCTGAGAGACCGTTCCCGGCGGATCTGGCCGCCCGAACGTGACAAAAGTCATCTTTCTCGCCGACAACCCGTGATAGACTGGCGCTGACCCGCGCGGCGGGATCATCATCGCGTCAACGGAGCAACGTGAAAAAGATCGAACTGACAAGCCAACATCCGCGGATGCAGCGCGAGGCGCGCACCATCGAGGCGATGATCGAGATTTACTGCCAGGATCATCACGGCCCGCGCGCCCGCGGCGAGCTATGCACGGATTGCGCGACCCTGCTGGACTACGCGGGGCTGCGGCTGGAGAAGTGCCCGTTCCAGGAGCACAAGACGACCTGCACGAAATGTCCCGTGCACTGTTACAAGCCCGACATGCGCGAACGGGTGCGCGAGGTCATGCGCTACTCCGGGCCGCGGATGGTCTACAAACATCCGTGGCTGGCCATCATGCACCTGTTGGTGGACAGCCGCCGCGACAAGCCGATGCGAGCGGTGCGCCAGCGCGCGTAGGCCCTTTTCGTGATTTGACAACCAGTGTGACCTCTGCTATAAAGCGTCCACAATCGAATACCCAGGCACCAAAGGCTGTGATGAGGACGAGTAAGCGCCGGGCAACCGGCCCAGAGAGCGGGGATCAGGTGGGAGCCCCGTCCGTGAACCAGCGCTGAATGGACCTCGGAGCTACAGGACGAACAGAATCCGTGATTACTTTTTGCTCATGACTCGTTAGTGTCGAAATGAGTAACAAGTAACCAGCAAGATCTCAGTAGTCCGCGTCGGAGTTGCCACCGTTATCAGGGCAAAGAGTATAAGCAGCCGCGCGCATGACGCCCCGCTGCCGTACTCGACAGAGTGAGGCTGGCCCAGAACCCCCGTCGTCATCACGGCGGGGGTTTTTGTTGAGCGACGCGCCGGCCTAACCAGGGTGGCACCGCGGGAGACCCTCCCCCGTCCCTGAACGGGCGAGGGTTTTTTGTTCGCCTGCGCCGGGCAGATCTGCAAGCCCGGGCGCAACGCCAGACACCCGCGGAGGTCGCCATGACATTCACGATGTTGCTTGCCGAGGCGCAGCCAGCCACACAGGCCGGCGCGGATCAGCGCGCGGCCGCGCCACAGCCGAACCTGCTGCCGGTGGTGCGCGAGCTGCCCGCCGACCTCGAAACCCCCGTCTCCGTCTATCTCAAGCTGGCCGGCCAGGGCCCGTCGTTCCTGCTCGAAAGCATCACCGGCGGCGAACAGGTCGCGCGCTACTCCTTCATCGGCGTGCACCCCAGCCGGGCCTTCGTCTTCCGCGGCGGACATTTCGAGGATCACCGCGACGCCGCGGTGCAGCGCGCGGCCCTGCCCGCGGGCCAGGACCCGCTGGACATCCTGCGCCGCGAGCTGTCCGCATACCGGCCCGTCCACCTCCCTGGCCTGCCGCGCTTCTCCGGCGGGCTGGTCGGCTATCTGGCCTATGACACCGTGCGCTTCTACGAGCCGTCGCTCCGCCTGGAGCCGCACGCCGGCCTGCCCGATGCGCTCATGCTGCTGGCCGACACGGTCGTCGCGTTCGACCATGCGTTCGGCCGCCTGCTGCTGATCACCAACGTGCACCTCGACGCGTCGCAGTCCGACGACGCTGCGGCGCAGGCGCTGGCGGCCGCGCGGGCGCGGGCCGAGGCTCGGCTGGACGAGATTCAGGCGCGCATCGAGGGGCCGCTGCCCGCGCGCAGCGCCCCGCGCGCGCCGGACTGCTGCGCCGACCTGGCCTCCAACCGCACCTTCGAGGAGTACACCGCGGCGGTCGCGGCCGCGAAGGAGCGCATCGCCGCGGGCGACATCTTCCAGGTCGTCCTGTCGCAGCGGTTCAGCCGCAACACCTCCGCGGCCCCGTTCGACATCTACCGCGCGCTGCGCCGGCTCAACCCGTCGCCCTACATGTTCTTCTTCGACTTCGACCGCCTGCCCGGCGGCGAGCCGCTCTGCCTGATCGGCGCATCGCCGGAGATGCACGTCCGGCTGGAGGGCCGCCGCGCCAGCCTGCGGCCCATCGCGGGCACGCGGCCGCGCGGCGCGGACGCGGCCGCCGACGCCGCGCTGGAGCAGGAGCTGCTGGCCGACCCGAAGGAGCGCGCCGAGCACGTCATGCTCGTCGACCTGGCGCGCAACGACCTGGGCCGCGTCTGCGCCTACGGCACCGTCCGCGTGCCGGAGCAGATGGCCGTCGAGCGCTACTCCCACGTCATGCACATCGTCTCGCACGTCGAGGGGCAGCTCCGGCCCGAATACGACGGGTTCGACCTCGTCCGCGCCACCTTCCCCGCGGGCACGGTCAGCGGCGCGCCGAAGATCCGCGCGATGCAGATCATCCGCGAGCTGGAGGGCGAGCCGCGCGGCCCCTATGCCGGGGCCGTCGGCTACTTCTCCTACGACGGCTCGCTCGACACCTGCATCGCCATCCGGACGCTCGTCATGCAGGGCCAGCAGGTCAGCGTCCAGGCGGGCGCGGGCATCGTGGCCGACTCCGTGCCCGCGCTGGAATATCAGGAGACGGTCAACAAGGCCCGCGCGCTGGCCGCGGCGGTCGCGCGCGCGGAGGGCAGCGCGAGTTAGAAGGCTGCAACCGGGAATCAGGAGGGGCTCATGATCGCTGTCATCGATAACTACGACTCGTTCACCTACAACCTCGTCCAGTATCTCGGCGAGCTGGGCGCGGAGGTGCGCGTATACCGGAACGACGCCATCCGGCCGGCCGAGCTGGATGCGCTCGCGCCCAGCCACATCGTCATCTCGCCCGGGCCGGGCACGCCCGACGATGCGGGCGTCTCGAAGGACGTCATCCGCGAGCTGGCCGCGCGGCGGCCCATCCTCGGCGTCTGCCTGGGCCACCAGTGCATCGGGGAGGTCTACGGCGGCCGGGTCGTGCGCGCGCCGCGGCTCGTCCACGGCAAGACGTCGCCCATCCATCATCGCAGCGACGGGCTGTTCGCCGGCCTGCCCAGCCCGTTCGAGGCCACCCGCTACCACTCGCTCATCGTCGCGGAGCCGACCCCGGACGCGCTGGAGGTCACCGCGTTCACGGCCGAGGGCGAGGTCATGGGCCTGCGCCACAGGACGCTGCCCGTCTTCGGCATCCAGTTCCACCCGGAGTCGATCCTGACCGCGGGCGGCAAGCAGATCCTGCGCAACTTCCTGAACGTGCGGCTATAGCTGACACAGATTCCACGGATTGGCGCAGATGAAAAGCGGATATCCGTCCGCGAGAATCCGCGCAATCCGTGTCTCAAACAAGGAGTCACCATGTTGGACAACTACATCGGCAAGCTGCTCCGTTACCAGAGCCTCAGCGAAGACGAGGCGCGCGCAGCGATGGAGATCATCATGACCGGCAACGCCACCCCCGCGCAGATCGGCGGCTATCTGGTGGCGCTGCGCATGAAGGGGGAGACCGCGCCGGAGATCGCGGGCAGCGCGCGCGCCATGCCGATGCGTTCCAAGATGATCCGGGTCGACGCGCCGGAGGGCGCCATCGACGTGGTCGGCACCGGCGGCGATGCCACCGGCAGCTACAACATCTCGACGACCTCGGCCTTCGTCGTCGCCGGCGCCGGCGTGCCGGTCGCCAAGCACGGCAACCGCGCGGCCTCGTCGCGCAGCGGCAGCGCGGACGTCCTGGCCGCGCTGGGCGCAAACCTCGACCTGACGCCCGACCAGGTCGGCCAGTGCATCGAGACGGTCGGCATCGGCTTCCTGTTTGCGCCCAAGTTCCACCCGGCCATGCGCCACGCGATCGGCCCGCGGCGCGAGCTGGGCCAGCGCACCATCTTCAACCTGCTCGGCCCCTTGACCAACCCCGCGGGCGCGACGCACCAGATCATCGGCGTCTACGACCCGGCGCTCACCGAGGTGCTGGCCGAGGTGCTGGGCGCTCTGGGCTGCGAGGCCGCGCTCGTGCTGCACGGCTACGACGGGCTGGACGAGCTGAGCACCGACGGGCCGAACCGGGTCAGCCACCTGCGCCACGGCCGCGTGACGACCTTCGACCTCGACGCCGCGGAGCAGGGGCTGCCGCTGCGCCGCGCGACCAAGGCCGAGCTGCGCGGGGGCGACCCGCAGGAGAACGCTGCGATCCTGCGCGGCATCCTGTCGGGCGCGGACCGCAGCCCGCGCCGCGATGTCGTGCTGTTCAACGCGGCCGCGGCGCTGGCCGTGGAATGTTGCGACCTGTCCGCCGACCCGCGGGGCGTCCTGGCGGAGACGCTGGCGCAGGCCACGGCCGCGCTGGACAGCGGCGCGGCGCTGGCAAAGCTGGATGCGCTCGTCGCGCTCAGCCAGGATCTGGCGGCGCAGGGCGCGGGGCAGGTCGCGGCGCTCGCCGGAGCGCCCGCCAGGGTCGAAGCCGCATGAGCCGGCTGGACGAGATCTTCGCCAACAAGCGCGCGGAGGTCGCCGCGGCGCGCGCCGCGCTGCCCCTCGCGGAGCTGGCCGCCCGCGCGCGCGCGGCCGCGCCCCCGCGCGACTTCGCGGCCGCGCTGCGGTCAGCCCGCCGCCCCGGGCTCATCGCCGAGATCAAGCACGCCTCGCCCTCGCGCGGGGTGCTCGTGGCCGACTTCGACCCGCTGCGGCTGGCGCGCGCCTATGCGCAACACGGCGCGGCGGCCATCAGCGTGCTGACCGACGAGCGCTACTTCCGCGGCTCGCTCGACCACCTGCGGGCCGTGCGCGCCGCAGTCGACCTGCCGCTGCTGCGCAAGGACTTCGTCTGCGACCCCTACCAGGTCTACGAGGCGCGGGCCGCGGGCGCAGACGCCGTCCTGCTGATCGTCGCCGCGCTCTCCGCGGGGCAGCTTTCGGCCCTCCACGCGCTGGCGCAGGATCTGGGCATGGCCGCGCTGGTGGAGGTGCACGCCCCGGCCGAGCTCGACGCGGCGCTGGCGCTGGGCGCGGGATTGATCGGCGTCAACGCGCGCAACCTGCACGACTTCAGCGTCAGCCTGGAGACGACGCACGACCTGGCGCGGCGCGTGCCGTGCGCGGTCTGCCTGGTCGCGGAGAGCGGCATCCACACGGCGGACGACGTCGCGCAGCTCGGCCGGGCCGCGCGCGCGGACGGCCGGGGGGTCGACGCGCTCCTGGTCGGCGAGGCGCTTGTCGCCGCGGCGGACGTCGCGGCGAAGGTGCGCGAGCTGAGCGGGGCCGAGGGCGAAGCATGATCGTCAAAATCTGCGGCGTCCGCACGCTGGACGACGCGCTGGCCGCGCTGGACGCGGGCGCGGACATGC
>MWBF01000191.1 GCA_002068935.1 Chloroflexi bacterium ADurb.Bin325 | reverse complement strand
GTGGTCAACAACGCGCTGAGAAAGGGCAGGGCCACCGCATACGGCGTCCAGGGTACGTTGACGACCAGGGCGAACACCAGCCAGCGCAGCCCGCTGCTGCTGACATTCAGCTGTCGACTCGAGGCCAGACTGTCGCGCCAATGGCCACGTTTGTGAATCTGCGGCCCCCAGCGGCGTTCCAACGTCTCATCGACGGCAATCGTGACCTGACCGCTGGGCTGCCAAGTCGTCACCAGCAACGTCAAGAGCAGGCGGCTCACCTGTAATCCGGACCACCGGGCGCGGTTCAACACGTGATGATACTTCGCCCAGTCAGCGGTTTGGCTGTGGCCTACCGCCCGCAACGCGCTGGTAACGGTGCGCCGCCCCTTGGCCAGGATCACGCCGACGATGAGGAGCAGCGCCTTCTGATAAGTCGGCGTCGTAAAGGCTGGCGCAAACTGCGCCAAGACCGGTATAATCTCTGCGGGAAGGTGCATGGGTTTCTCCTACGCTGAATGGTGGTGGTTCTACCCTATTCTAGCGCAAGATGCCCATGTCCCTTCTGTCGTCAGTCTGTTAAGGTTCGCAAGAACGTACAAAGTCGAGCTAAGGAGGTAGGCCGTCATATGTTATAATCAGCAGGAGGATCGGGCGTTCTACAGAGCGTGATGATCTCGGTCTTGTAAGTGGGCATGGGGGCCCGTCACAGTCAATCCTCTTTTCATCCACCAGGAGGCGCTCGATGGCCGGAGCAGGAGCACATCCATACACAGACATCACGGACAGGGTCAAGCAGTTGAAGCGCGAGAAACGGCTCGACGAAGCGCTGGCGCTCTTGATGGAGTGCATCGAGCAGATCGAAAAGCGGGGTCGCGGCTACGATTCGCTCGATGATGTCGCCTACGAGCAGGCTGCCATCGTGCTGCGCGCGCAGAAGCGCTACGCCGACGAGGCTGCGCTGCTGGAGCGGCTCGTAGGTCGAACGCTGGCGCAGAGCACGCCCGTCGACTGCGTCTGGCAGGCCGAGCGGCTACTGAAGGCCAGCCAACTGGCGAAGCTGGTCGAGGAACGGGAGGTCGACGGGCGGGCAACGCCCTACCACCTGGCCGAGCAGTGCGCCTTCGCCGAGCGGGCGCTGTTCATCCAGCGCGGGCTGGTGGTCGATGTCGAGACCACGGGCTTGAGTCGCGAGGATGAACTGGTCGAGCTAGGCGCGGTGCTCTTCACCTTCAACGCCTACACGGGGCAGGTGCAGGGCGTCGAGCAGACCTACAGCGGCCGCCGAGAGCCAGGCGTGGCGATATCCGCCGGCGCGCAGCGAGTGCACGGCATCAAGCCTGCCGAGTTACAGGGCTGCCACCTGGACGATGCGCAGGTGAAGGGGCTTTTTGCGCAGGCAAAGGTCGTCATCGCCCACAACGCGGCGTTTGATCGCCGGTTTGTCGCGCAAATCTACCCGGCCGAGGCCGAGAAGCCCTGGCTCTGCACGATGAACGGGATAGCCTGGCGCTCGAAGGGCCTCAAGTCGAAGTCGCTGGCCGCGGTCGTGGCGGCCACGGGCGTCACGGCGCAGCAGGCGCACGCTGGCCTGGGCGACTCACTGACGCTGCTGGAGGTGCTCAAGGCGACGGATGCGGCGACTGGCCGACCCTACCTGAGCGAGCTGCTGCGCAGTCGGCCAGTGGCGCAAGACGCCACCGACCTGCCCCGGAGCGCGTCGCCGAGCTGGGCGGCACAGCCTTCGGCTCCGCCGATATACGATGTACGGCCCAGTTCGGTCGTCGCTCCGGATCAGGCCGGCTACGCCGCTGCAACGTGCGCCCGAAGGAGGGGCGCGGCCTACATGCCCAGCTTGTCGAGGTTGGCCCGCAGCCGCTGCAACGCCGCGACGTAATGCTCCGGGATGACGCCGTGCGTGTCGGGGCCCACGTCGAGCAGCAGGTTCGCCCCGCGGCCGCGCGAGACCAGATACATGCCCAGCAGCTCCGCATCGCTGCGCGGCCGATCCCCCTCCACGTAGAACCACTCTTGCCCGATGGGGTCGCACACCTCGCCGGGGATATAATAGGTCTGGCCCTCGATCTCGCGCCACGGCATGTAGCCGTTGTGGCTGTTGGGCAGGAACCGTTCGATGGAGATGAGGTCGGTCGGCCAGGCCGCCCCGACGTTGAACTTGGAGCCGTCGCTGATGCCGTGGTTCATCATGATATATGCCTGCGGCTGGAGCTCGGCGATGCGGTTGTAGAGCTTGTGGCGGTAATCGCGCGGCAGGATCATCGGGATATCGATCCACACCTCGCCGATGCGGCCGTAGTTGGTCAGCAGCTCCTCGACCTGCGCCCACTGAAACTCGCGATACTCCTGCGTGGTGAACGCCTGCTCCCAGCGCGTCAGCGTCGGCGTCAGCGAGCCGAACAGGTGGTGGTTGTCCCAGGAGCAGTAGTAGAAGCCAGGCATGACCCCGCGGCGCTCGCACGCCCTGACGAACGCCTCCACGACGTCGGTCGTGTTCCCGCTGTTGCCGACGTGATAGTCCGTGAAGCGGCTCGGCCAGAGACAGTGGCCGGAGACGTGCTTCGTGGTGAGCACAGCATAGCGCATGCCCGTATCGCGCGCGACGCTGATCCACTGATCTACGTCCAGGCGGTCGGGCGCATAGTACGTCGCCGGCTTGTCCCCGCGCGAGAGCTCGTCGTGGTCGAACGTGCTCATGCCGAAATGGATAAACATGCCGAAGCCCAGCGCCTGCCAGGCTTCGAGGCTGGCGAGCGGCAGCCGCTGGGCGCCGGTGGTCGTCTGTGTCATGTGAATCGCTCCTTTATCCGCGATATGGTTCGATCCCGCGCATGAGCGCCTCCGCGGTGTGCGCGTCCACCGCACCGGACAGGATGATGTACAGCCCCTCGGGGCCGACCGCGTCGATCAGCGGGATGACCTCGTTCGGCTGCACGCCGACGGCCTGCACGCTCTTGCCCCCGCGGCGGATACGCCGGTAGAGGTCGTACCAGCAGGGGTCGCCGCCGCCGGGCCGGCCGGCCTGGGGCGTCCACTCGATGCCGTTGAGCCGGGGGATCTCCAGCAGCGGCTCGACCTGTTGCAGCGCGTTCGTGCCGTCGAGGTGATAGAGGGAGAAATCGAGCCTTTCACACTGGGCCACGAGATAGGGCTGCACGAAGCGGCGGAACATCTCGGGCGACAGGTTGGCGGAGATGTCGCATTGCAGCTTGGCGGTCTTGCCTGGCCCCCAGATCTGGAACGCGCAGAACGCGTTCCCGCCCTCCGCGTCCTTGACCCGCTCGTAGATCATGTCGAAGGCCTCGAAGTAGGCGGTGTTGATCTCCGCCAGGCGCTCCAGGACCCAGCAGGGCCGGTCGATCAGGTCGAAGAGCAGGGGCGTATCGCCGCGCAGCGCGGCCAGCGTGTCCAGGTTCTCGATCAGGTCGGGGACGCCGACGAGATAGCGCCCCTGGCTGCGGCGCAGGCCCTCCTCGATGAGCGCCATGTGCGCGGCGAACCAGCGGCTCCGCTCCGGCTCGAAGCGGATCGCGCCGTAGTCCGCCGGATCGTCGATGATCGGCCAGTACCACACGGTCTCCCAGTCGAACTCCAGCCGCGCGCCGAGAAATGCGCCGAGGCTGCCGGGGCCGATCTGCGTGTCGAAGTAGGGAAACGCCTCGGCCCAGAAGTCGACGTTCGCCATGCGCCACTCGGCCCGGTTGCAGCGGTACACGGGGTCGGTCCACCACGCCTCGCAGTCGGTCGGCTCGACCGGGCGGGCCGCGACGTCAGGCCGCGGCGCGGCGCGGCGGACCGTGAGATGCAGGGCCAGGCCCTCGCCCTGCCACCAGCGCAGCAGATTGCGCCGGGCAACGTCCCAGTCGGGCTTCCACAGCAGGTTGTCAGCCATTGATGTCCTCATGTCCGGTTACAGGTTGCAAGTTGTGGAGTCCGCCCCTGACCTGCAACCTGCAAATCTTCGACCGCTCAATACACACCGTATTTGTGCGCGGCCTCGTACATGGCGAGCACGTTCTCCGTGGGCGAGTTGTCCTGGAGCTGGTGCGTCGGCGCGAGCGCATAGCCGCCGCCGGGCATCATGATCTCCAGCGTCTCGCGCACGTTCTGAACCACGTCGTCCACCGTGCCATAGGCCACCGGCCCCGCGGTGGAGATGCAGCCGTGGAAGGAAAGCCTGTCGCCATAGCGCTGCTTGAGATACGCGGGGCCCATGTTCTTGGCCTCGGGCTGGAGCGTGTCCACGATCGAGACGCCCATCTCGATGAAGTCGTCGTAGACCCAACTGCTCGAGCCGCACGTGTGGACCATCACCGGGATGTCGAAGTGCTTGCCGATGTCGATGATGCGCTGGTGGCGCGGGCGCAGTTGCTTGCGATACAGCTTGAGGCTGATCATCGGCGCGATCTGCGTGCCGAGATCCTCGCCCATGTGCAGGATGTCGATGCGGCCCCGCGCGGCCTCGATGGTGCGGTAGGTGATCTCCAGCTCGACCGCGGCCTTGCGATCCAGATAGCAGCGGAGCGCCGGGTCATCGGTCATCAGATCGACCAGCACCTGCTCCATCGTGCGGATCATGCCGGTGCTGTTGATGATGTCGCCCAGGCCCGCGCCGCCCACGACGAGGCAGTAGTCATCCCACTGGCGGCAGCGCTCCACGATGCCGGAGTAGTCGAAGTCGTCGGGCGAGGGCATGGGCCAGCGCTCGATCTCCTCCACCGTCGCATCCTTCAGCGGCCAGTCGCAGTAGTCCCAGTAGCCGCCGGTCTCGTGTTCGATCCAGCGGCGGTGGATGCCCCAGATATCCACGACGACGCCGGGCACGTCGGCGTGCAGCTTGGGGCCGATATAGGGCGCGCGGATGACGCGGAAGTCTACGCCCAGCGCCAGGCGCAGCCCCTCGTGGTCATCCACGGCCAGGCCGAAGTGCTCCTTCAGCCGCCGGTCGATGCCGGGGTTCGAGTCATAGTCGATCGGCACCCGGTCCGGTTCTTGGCGGGCGAACGCGGTCAGGACGCGCTCGCGCGGGGTCATGGTGCGATGAGTCATCGATGCCCGTCCTTTTTATGCTTTGATCGCGCCGGAGGTCAGGCCGGCAATGAAGTAACGCATCGTGAACATAAACAGGATGATCAGCGGCAGAGATGCGATCACGTATCCGGCAAACATCGGGCCGTAGTTCTGGCTGCCGGCAAAGCTGCTGCCGAAGCTGACGATGCCGACAGACACCGTCCACTTGTTGCCGTCGGGGATGGTCACAAGCGGCCAGATATAGTCGTTCCAGGTGCTGAGGATGTTCATGATGGCGATGGTGACGAGGATCGGCTTAGAGAGCGGGACTGTGATCTTGGCGTACAGGTGCCACATGGACGCGCCGTCGAGGCGCGCCGATTCATACAGCTCTTCGGGCAGCGATGCGATGAAGCTGCGGAGCACGAAGATGCCGAAGATCTGGCCGCCCGCGATATAGGGCAGGATGAGCGCCCAATAGGTGTTGAGCAGGCCGAAGCTCTTGATGAGCAGGAAGGCCGGGACCAGCGTCAGGATGCCGGGGATCATCAGCAGCGCCAGGATGCCGAAGAAGAAGATCTCCTTGCCCGGAAAATTGTAGCGCGCAAAGACGAATGCGCTGATGCTGCCGATGAACAGCACGCCCACCATCGATGAAACCGAGATGAGTACGCTGTTGCCCACATAGCCGCTGACGCGGCTCCAGGCGTCGCGATAGTTCGCCAGCACGAGCGGGTTGGGCAGCCCCCAGAAGCTGTGCATGAAGTCGGCCGTCGATCTGAACGAACTGATCACCAGAAAGATGAACGGATAGAAGGTGAGCAGCGCGGCGATCCCCAGAAAGACGTGGAGCGGGAAGTCATGTTTGAGTGTTTTGCGCATGGTGATCCTCAGGAGGCCACGTACTCGACGCTGGACTTCAGATAGCGGATGTTGATATAGGTCAGGGCCATTGTGATGAGGAAAAGCACGGTGCCGATCGCGCAGGCATACCCCATCTTGCCGTAGTGCATGGCATTGCGGTAGAGGTAGAGGCCCGGCACCATTGTCGTCTGGCCCGGCCCGCCGTTCGTCATGATCATGATGGTCGTAAAGCCCTGGAACGAGCCGATGATGGTCAGGATGACGATGAGCTTGATCTGCGACATGATCAGGGGCAGCTCGACGCGCGTGAAGCGCGCCCAGGTGCTCGCGCCGTCGATCGCCGCGGCGTCGAGCAGCTCGGTGGGGATGGCCTGGAAGCCGGCCAGATAGATGAGCGTGCTGAACCCGGAGATCCAGGGGAAGCCGATGAAGATGATGGCGGCCAGGGCCAGCTTGAAATCGCCGAGCCACGGCCGCGCGACGCTCCCCAGGTTGACCGCACGCAGCATCTCGTTGAGTAGGCCGATGTTGGGGCTATAGATGAAGCGCCAGATCATCAGGACCACGATGGCAGGCACGACCATCGGGATCACGAAGAGGACGCGGTAGAAATAGGCCAGCTTGAGCGCGCGCAGGTGGAAGATCAGCGCGGCGGCCAGAAGCGGGAAGGTCAGGTTGATGATGACCGACGCGACGGTCAGCTTGAGCATATTGCCCAGCGCCAGCCAGAAGACCGAGTCCTTCATCAGGGCGATAAAGTTGTCCAGGCCGATGAATTTGAGGAGATTCGCGCCGTTCCAATTGAAAAAGCTGTGATAGAGCGCGGACCCGGCCGGATAGTAGTTGAAGAGCGCCACCAGAATGAAGGTGGGCAGGATCAGTATGTAGCACCATTTGGAGCGCAGGACGCGCTGCACTAGGGAGAGGCGGCGTTCTCCCAGGTAGCCGGCCCCGGGCGCCCTCGCGGTCATCTCGGCCATTCTCGGCCTCCTGTCAGTCTGCGTATGCGTGCGGCAGGAAGCCCGGGCTGCTGGTGTGTGTCGGGTTCCTGTGCGGGTCGTGGTCGACGCGGCGGGGCGGCCCTGCCGTGCAGGGCGGAGCCATCCC